>CALKVW010000068.1 GCA_938004785.1 uncultured Polyangiaceae bacterium | reverse complement strand
AAGAACCACGCCCCGATCGCCGCCGTCGCGAGCACGGCCGCGAGCGCGCCGAGACCGATCGCGACACCCACGCCGCTGCTGCGCGGGGGCGCAGGCGCGTACATCGCCTGCGGCGGAGCTCCTGCGTGCGCGCCCTGCACCTGGTAGGCCGGCGAGCCGACGGGCGCCGGGGGTGGCATCGGCAGCGCGCCCGCGCCCGCGCCCGCGCCCGGCATGGGCAGACCCTGCGCCTGGTGCTCGGCCTGACGTTGCGCCGCGAGCGCCTGCGCCGCTTCGGTCATGCCCTGGAGCGGCACGGTGCCCATCGGCCCGGCCTGCGCGGGGCCGTGCGCGCCGGGCAGCGGCATCATCGGCAGCACCTGCGTATGCGCGCCCGCGCCGCCCGGAGTCGAGAACGCGCCCGAAGCGAGCCGTCGATCGAAGTCGGCGGCCCAGGCGAGCAGCGCGTCTCTGAGCTCGTCGGCCGACTGGAAGCGCTCGGTCACTTCGCGCGCCATCGCTCGGCGCACGATCGCCGAGAACGCCGGGTCGAGGTTGGGTACGAACTGCTCGGGCGGAGGAGGCGACTCGAGCGCGATCTTGAAGATGAGCTCGTTGAAGGTCTCGGCGTTGAAGGGGACCTGCCCCGTGATCGCCTCGTAGAGGATCACGCCGACCGCGTAGAGATCGCTGCGCGCGTCGAGGCTGCGCGCGCCCTTCGCCTGCTCGGGCGACATGTAATAGGGCGTGCCCACGACGGCGCCGGTGCGCGTCATGCTCATCTCCTCGGCGTTCAGCGCGCTGAACTTCGACACGCCGAAGTCGAGGATCTTCACGAAGTCGCTCTGGCCGCTCTTCTGCGTGAGCAGGAAGACGTTCGCGGGCTTGAGATCGCGGTGGATGATGCCCGCCGCGTGCGCCGCCGACAGCCCCTCGAGCATCTGCGCTAGGATCGGCACGAGCTCGCGCGGCGGGATGCGCCCGCGCGTCACGATGCGCTCGCCGAGGGTCACGCCCTCGAGGAACTCCATGACCATGAAGCGCGTGCCGTCCGGCAGGTCGCCCATGTCGAGCACCTCGACGATGTGGTCGGAGCCGATGCGGCCTGCGGCCTGGGCCTCGCGCTCGAAGCGCTGCACCACGTCGGCGCGGCTCGACACGCTGCCGTGCAGCGTCTTGATCGCGACCCTGCGACGGATGCGCGTGTTCTCTCCCTCGTAGACCGCGCCCATGCCTCCCTGACCGAGCAGGCGCACGATCCGGTACTTCTCGGCGAGGATCTGGCCGGCTTGGAGGTGCATGCGGGGCCTTGGACCGAGCAAGCTACCACGCGCGCTCCGTGCCGCGCACTGGCCACCACGTCGCGGGCCGCAGCCCATTGGGCCTCGGGCGCGGCCTCGTAGTAGAGCCGAGCCATGGACGTCGGCCTCGACCTGCTCCCCCGATCGCCCGAGCTCGTCGCCGAGCTGCGCGGCAAGCGCGTCGGACTGCTCGCTCACCCGGCGAGCGTCGACAAGCGCCTCGTTCACGTCTCGTCGGTGCTCGCCGAGCTGGGCCTGCGCCCGAAGCTCATCTTCGGGCCCGAGCACGGCTACGGCGGTGAGGCGCAGGACATGGTCGGCGTCGCCGACGCCGTGTGCCCGATCACCGGCGCCCCGATCGTGAGCCTCTACGGCGACCGCTTCGAGGATCTCGTGCCGCGCGCCGAGCACCTCGCAGAGATCGACGTCTTGCTCGTCGACCTCGCCGACGTCGGCAGCCGCTACTACACCTTCGTGTGGACGGCGCTGCTCGCCGTGCGCGCCGCGGCGGCGAAGGGCGTGCGCACCATCGTGCTCGACCGGCCGAACCCGCTCGGCGGCGAGGTCGTCGAGGGCTCGCTGCAGAAGCCGGGTTTCCTGTCCTTCGTGGGCCTCGAGCCGGTGGCCGTGCGGCACGCGCTCACGCTCGGCGAGCTCGTCGCGCACTTCGCCAAGCAGGATGGCCTCGCCCTCGGCCCGGGCGGCGCGCTCTCGATCCTGCCCGTGCGCGGCTGGGATCGCAGCCTGCTCGCCGACGCCTGGGATCGCCCCTTCGTGATGACCTCGCCCAACATGCCGACGCTCGAGACGGCGATCGTCTACCCGGGTGGCTGCCTCATCGAAGGCACCAACCTCTCCGAGGGGCGCGGCACCACGCGGCCCTTCGAGCTCGTCGGTGCTCCCTTCGTCGACGGCCGCAGGCTCGCGCAGGAGCTCACCGAGCTCGGCCTCGAGGGTTTCGTGGCCCGCCCGCTCACCTTCCACGCGATGTTCCAGAAGCACGCCCGCACGATCTCGGGTGGCGTGCAGATCCACGTCACCGATCCCTCGCGCTTCCGCTCCTACGCCGTCTACCTGGCGCTGATCGCGCTCACCAAGCGGCAGGCGCCCGAGGCCTTTCGCTTCCGCACCGAGCGCTACGAGTACGTCGACGACATTCCCGCCTTCGACCTGCTCACCGGCTCGAGCGAGGCGCGCCTCGCGATCGAAGCGGAGCTCCCGGTGCGCGACTGGATCGACGCGATCGCCACACCCGACGCGGGCTACGCCGAGACGCACCGAGCCGCGATCGCGGCTGCGGCGACTGCGGCGATCGCGGTCTAGCTCCGCGATCGAGCGCGCGTGGCGGCATGGCGCGGCCGCCCACGGGCTCAGCTCAGTTCTCGAGCTCGATCATGCCCATCATGCCCATGTCCGAGTGGTCGAGCACGTGGCAGTGGAACATCCACATGCCCGGGCGGTGGTCGTAGCGCACGAGGAAGTGCTTCGTCTCGTCGCGTGCGACGTCGAGCGTATCGCGCCAGGCGCGTGGCTCGAGCGGCGTGCCCTCGCGATCGACCTCCTGGAAGAAGAAGCCGTGCAGATGGAAGGGGTGCGCCCAGTCGATCGTGTTGGTCACGCTCCAGAGCTGCGTCTCGCCCACCGTCGCGCGTAGCGGCGCGGCCTGCCAGCCGGGCACGCCGTCGATGCCGAGCTCGATCTCGCTCTCGCCGATCTGCGTGCTCGTGAGCTCGATCTCGATGCGCGTCGCCCCCGTGGGATCGATCGTCTCGATCTCACGCTTCACATCGGGCAGCTCCCGGCTCGCGACCGCCGGCTGATCCGAGAGCGCGATCTTCATGAGCGTCTCCGGATCGCGGAACTCCGAGGAGCCGTAGCCGCGATCGTAGGGGATCCAACGGAGCTCGAGCACCTGTCCCGGCGCGCCGGTCGGCGTCACGACCACGTCGGCGCGCTGCCCGGGCACGACGAGCACACGCTCGAGCTCGACGGGGGCGCCGAGCAGACCACCGTCGTTGCCGATCTGCGTGAAGCCGTGGCCGGCGAGCTCGAGCTGGAAGTAGCGGCTCTTCGCCGCGTTCACGATGCGCCAGCGCTGGCGCTTGCCGATGCGCGCGCCGAGCGTGGGTTGCACGCGCCCGTTCACCAGCAACACGTTGCCCTCGCGGCCGAAGAGACCCGCGAGATCGCCCCCGGCTGCGGCGTCCTTCAAGGAGCCATCGTCGGCGATGCCCACGTCGCTCAGCACGAGCACCACCTCGTCGCCGAGCCCCTCGGGCTCGGGCTCGACCGGATCGACCACGAGCGCGCCGTAGAGGCCGCTGCCGAGCTGCGCGGCGGAGTGGAAATGCGGGTGATACCAATAGGTTCCAGCGTCGGGCAGGACGAAGTCGTAGACGAAGCTCTCGCCCGGAGCGACCGGCGGATGCGGATGGTCCGGCACACCGTCCATCGCCGCCGAGATGCGCAGCCCGTGCCAGTGGATGGTCGTGGGCTCGGGTAGGTGGTTGGTGAAGCGAACGACGAGCCGGTCGCCGACCTTCGCGCGGATGAGCGGCCCGGGCAGGCTGCCGGCGTAGCTCCAGAGGCGCGTCTCGCCGGCCTCCACGAGCGCGAAGCCCTGCTCTCGCGCCTCGAGCTCGAGCGAGACGACCTTCGGGTCGTCGTCGAGATCGGGGAGCGTCGCGAGGCGCAGCTCGGCATCCCAGCCAGCAGGCTGCGCCTCGTCGCCGGGTTCGTCTCCGCAGCCGAGACCGAGCCCCGCGCCGAGCGCGAGCAGCACCGAGACGCTCGCGGCCTGGCGCAGTCGCTTCGCCCGGGCCGCTGGTGCAGCTCGGGTCGAGAGCTCGGCTCGGCCAGGCCGCGACATGGCTCAGCCCGCGCTCGACCCCGCGGCCGGCGCGGCGGGAGCTGCGCGGCGCGTGCGGTACACGGCGTAGCCCACGAAGAAGGGGCCCATCTGCGCGATGAACTCGCTCGTCTGGCGGGTCTTACGCATGGCCTGCACCACGTGCGAGAGCGGGTGCAGCTCCTTGCCGAGCAGGCCGACGACGAACTCGTTGTCCTTGGCGTCGAGCCCGTGACAGGCGAGGCGCACGTCGTGGGCGAGGTCTTCGGCGCCGTAGGCGCGGCCGATGATCGCGTGCTCGCGCAGGATCGCGCCCTGCTCGCGCCCGTCGAGCTTCGCGAAGGCGCCGCTGCGGCGCAGCGGGTACCACACCGCCCAGGGGCAGCTCGGGTCTTCCATCACCTTGCGCGGGCGCTCGAGCAGCCAGAACGCGAGGTCTTGCTCGTAGCCGAGCGAGTAGGTGCGGCCGAGCATGCTGAAGTCGTGGCGCTGCACGAGCCCGGGGCCGATGTGCTCGAGCGCAGGACGCAGCTTGCGCACGAAGACGCTCGGGTCGTCGTCGTAGGCGAGCACGCCGATCGAGCGCGGTGCGTTCACGTCCTCGTAGAGCACCGCGCCGACGCCGCGCTTCTCGAGCTCGGCGCCGAGCGTGGCGATCACGTTCGAGGGCGCGAGCCCCTCGCCGCACTCGAAGACCATGAGCTGCACGAAGAGGCGCTTGTCCATCACCTGGGGCTGCCCGTCGGGGCCCTTCGCGCCGCGCTCGCTCACGTCGATGCGCGGGATGTCCTCGTGGCCCTCCGCGGGTTTGTGGCTGCTCTCGGGCCTCGCTGCGCTGTGCTCGCTCATGGAGAGAGTCGTAGCGCCGATGCGACGTGCCGAGAAGGCCAGCGCCGCCTGTGCGCAGCCTCTGCGCCTCGGGTCGACGCCGAGCTCGACGCTCCACGCGCGCGCCCCGCCGCTCGCCAGGTTTACCGCGCGGTGGGGCCGCGCTACGAAGCGCGCTTCACGGGGCGCCTCCACGTCGGGGGCGCCTCGGGGCGCGCGGTGCGCGCCCGCACCGATCCGAACGAGGTCCAAGAGATGCCGGCGATCGTCGTGGTGGGCGCCCAGTGGGGCGACGAAGGCAAGGGCAAGGTCGTCGACCTCGTGGGCGAGCACGCCGACATGGTCGTGCGCTACGCCGGCGGGCCGAACGCCGGGCACACGCTCGTGGTCGGCAGCGACAAGGTCGTCGTGCGCCTCGTGCCGAGCGGCATCCTGCACGCGCACACGCGCTGCGTGATGGGTCAGGGCATGGTGATCGATCCTCGGGTCTTGCTCGCGGAGATCGACCTGCTCGAACAGAAGGGCCTCGACGTCTCGAAGCGCCTCGTGATCTCCGAGCTCGCGCACCTCGTGATGCCCTACCACCTCGCGGTCGACGGCCTGCGCGAGAGCGGATCGGGCGGCGATCGCAAGATCGGCACGACCAAGAAGGGCATCGGCCCGGCCTACGAGGACAAGACCGGTCGGCGAGGTCTGCGCATCGCCGATCTGCGCGATCGCGCGCGGGTGCGCGAGATCGTCGGTCTCGCGGCCAAGGCCTGGGGCCCGACGCTCTCGGCGCTCGGCGGCGAGCCCATCGACGCCGCGCGCGTCGAAGAGGAGGTCTACGCCTTCGCGCCGAGGCTGCTCGCGATGGCCGGCGACGCGAGCCTCGTCGTCGACGAAGCGCACAAGTCGGGCCAGCGCATCCTGCTCGAGGGCGCGCAGGGCACGCTGCTCGACGTCGATCACGGCACCTATCCTTTCGTCACCTCCTCGAGCGCGGTCGCCGGTGGCGCCTGCACGGGCGCGGGCATCGGGCCGAGCCGCGTCGATCGCACGATCGGCATCACCAAGGCCTACGCCACGCGCGTCGGCGAGGGGCCCTTCCCCACCGAGCTCCACGACGAGCTCGGCCAGCGGCTGCGTGATCGCGGTGGTGAGTACGGCAGCGTGACCGGTCGCCCGCGGCGCTGCGGCTGGATCGACCTGCCCGCCCTGCGCTATGCGGCGCGCGTCAACGGCATCGACGGCTGGGCGATCACCAAGCTCGACGTGCTCACGAGCTTCGACGAGGTCGGCGTCTGCGTCGCCTACGAGACGAGCGCGGGTCGCACGCGCGAGCTGCCCATCGCAGAGCTCGCGACGGCGAAGCCGATCATCGAGAAGCTCCCGGGCTGGGCGGAGTCGATCGACGATGCGCTCACGATCGAGGCGCTGCCCGCCCGCGCCGCCGAGCTCGTGCGCTTCGTCGAGGCCGAGACGGGTGTGCCTGCCTACCTCGTCTCGGTGGGCGCGCGCCGCGACCAGACGATCACGCTGCGCGAGGTCTTCGAGCCCGGACGCGCGCGCTGAAGACGTGACCAGAAATGCCAAACAGCGCTTGGGGCAGGGGCCCCGAGCGCTGCGCGCGGCAGCCGACAACAGAGAATTCTTCGCCGAATTCTCCGCATTTCTCGATTTCTGACGAACATCAACTCGAAAAGCCGAACCCCTGGGTTCGGCTTTTCTGGTCAGCTATTGAGCCGAGCCGCGGGCCTGTGTCGAGCGGGCCTGTGTCGAGCGGGCCCGGGCCGAGCGCGCTACGATGCTCCACGTGCACGCGCTCGTCCTCTCGCTCGCGCTCCTCGGCCCCGTGGCCGCCGCGCCACTCGCCGCGTCGCCGGCGGGGCTCGCCTCGGCGTCCGACCGGCCGGCCGAGTGCCCGCCGACCGGCGAGGGCCGACGCGCTCGCCTCAGCGTGTGGCAGCGCGCGCGCCTTCCGCAGCGACAGGCCTACTGCGATCGCATCGCGCGCGCCGAGCTCGCGCTCGCCCTGGACGCGCCACGCGCGCTCTCGCTCGCCGACGAGGCCGAGGCGCTCTGGCCCGGGCGCGCCGCGACCGAGGTGATGCGCGCGCGCGCACGCGTCGCGAGCGGCGAAGCCGAGGAGGCGCGCCGAGGCTTCGAACGAGCGCTCGCGCTCGATCCACGCGCGCTCGACGCACCGCGCGCCTCGGCCGACCACGCGCACGCGCTCGTACGCACAGGAAGCGCGCGCGAGGCGGCGCAGCTCTACCGCGAGCTGGTGCCGCTCGTCGGTCGGCTCTCGCGCGAAGAGCGCGCGCTGCTGCTGCTCCGGGCCGCGCACGCGAGCATGGCCGCGGCCGACGCGCAGCCCGGCGCGGCGCCGAGCGGGCCCGTGGCGGCCGAACCCAGCGAAGTGCCTCGCGGAGGATCCGAGCCCCAGAGCCCGTCGCGCGAGAGCGCGCTCGCCGCCGCGGTCGCCTACCTCGAAGAGGGCCGACGCGACCCGGCCTCGCCTTGGGCGGCCGAGCTCGGCCTCTCGCTCGCGCTCGCGCTCGGCCGCCTCGGCGAGATCGCGCGCGCCGACGCCGCGCTCGTACAGGCGCGCGCGATGGGCGCCGGGTCGACGCGCGCGGAGCGTTACGTCGCCTCGAGCGCCGACGCGCGGGCGCTCGAGGCGCTCGCCTCCACCGATCCCGCCGCGGCGCGCAAGGCCTGGGAGGCCTACCTGCGCGAGGCAGGCGGCTCGCTCTACGCCGAGCACGCGCGCGCCTCGCTCTCCAGGCTCGCGGCGCCGGTGGCGAAGCCCGCGGCGAGGCCTCGCGCCACGCCGCCCTCGCGAGGTCCTCGGTGAGAGCCTGCGCGCTCGCGCTCGCCACGGCGCTGCTCACGGCGCCCTGCCTCGCGTCCGCGCAGGCCACGCGCTGGGCCGAGGCCCGCTCTTCCACGGTGCACGCGGAGCGTGTCGCGCTCGACGCGGTGGAGCGTGAGCTGCTCGCCGAGCGCAAGCTGCGTCGGCTGCCGGTCGAGCTCTCCGAGTCCTTCGCCGGCGTCGTCGATCACAAGGCGCGCGCCCGTGAGGCGCTCGAGGCCGTCTCCGCGGCGACGAGCCGCGATCCGCTCGTGCGTCTGCGCTACGCGCAGGTGCTCCAGGCCTCTCGGCGCTACGCCGACGCGCTCCCGATCTACGAGTCTCTCGTCGCGCCGGGCGTCCTGCCGGACGTGCTGCGCTTCGACGCTCTCTCGGATCTCGCCATCGTCCATGCGCGCGTCGGCAGCGAAGACGCGGAGATCGAGGCCTACGAGACCTCGCTCTCGCTGGAGCCCCACGCGGCGGCGCGCTCCACGATGCTCGCCAACCAGGCCGAGGCCTTCATGGTGCGCGGGCAGATCGCGCGCGCCATCGCCGGCTACCGAGCCGCGCTCTCCGTGCTCTCTTCGGTGGAGGCCCCGGTGCTCGCGCCGACCACGCTGTGGAGCCTCGGCGTCGCGCTCGATCGCGGCGGCGATCTCGAGGGCGCGCTCGAGTCGATCGCCCGCGCGCGCAGCTACGATCCCGTCGACGCGCGTCTCCACGGGCCGAGCTGGTTCTTCGTGCCCCCTTACGACGAGTACTGGTACGCGGCGCTCGGCCACTGGCTGGTCGCGCGCCGCACCGACGATCCGGAGCTGCGCCTGAGCGCGATGCAGCGCTCGGTCGACGCCTGGGAGGAGTTCATCGGCCGCGCCGCTACCGAGAACCCCTACCTGCCCCTCGCCAGGGTCCGTCTCGCGCAGGCGCGCCGCGAGCTCGACCTGGCCAGCCGCCGTGCACCGCGCGGCCAGCGCAGCGGTCGCCCCGAGCTGCGCCTGCCGAGCGGCCCTTTCTGAGCCTGGAGGTGCGACGCACACCTACCGAAGCCACGTCGGCGAAGAATTGTGCACCCACGCGGTTGAAAACGCGCGCGGAGTCGGCACCCTAAGCTCATGTCGTCCCCCGGTTCCGAAGCCGAGCCCCAGCCGCCGCCTTCGAACCGGCGCCGCCGTGACTCCTACTTCGGCGACACGGTCATCTGGACGGGGCGACCCAAGCTCGTCACGATCCCTCCGATCTATCTGCTCGGGGCGCTGGTGAGCGCGGCGATGGCCGCCATCACCACGATGAGCGCCATCGTCGTGTCGACCGCGCTCGGCACACCCGTCGGCTCGATGCTGCTCTTCGCGGGGTGGATGGCCACCTTGGCCCTCGGCTTCTGGCAGTTCCCGCGCTGGTGGCGCTCCGAGCTCGTCTACACGATCACCGAGCGCAACATCATCGTGCAGCGAGGTCGCTACCGTCGCTACATCGACCGCCGCGCCATCAGCTACGCGCGCATCCATTGGTACCCAAACCATTCGGACGTCGGCGATCTCGAGCTCGTGCGCGCCGTCCCCACCGGCGCCTTGCGGCGCCGGCTCACCATCGTGCTCACGGGCATCCCCGCGCCCGATCGGGTCTGGGCCTTCGTCCGTGGCGTCACCCCGGCGGCGCCCGCCGGCGACGGTCACCGGCTGCTCGCCCAGCGCCTCGACGACGGAGAGCGTGTGCTGTGGTCGGCGCACCCCGAGCCGCGCTGGCGGGCCTTCCTGCCGAGCGATCTGCGCGCGGCGGCGTCGGCCCTCTTGGGCCTCGCCCTCGTGGCCTCGGCGATCGGCGCCGGCCTCCGGGCCCACCACGGCATCGAGTCGGTGCTGCGTGGCGGGCTCGCGCCCTCGTCTCTGCCCTTCGTCGCGCTCGTCGCTTCGGTGTCGCTCTCGATCGGCCTGCTCTCGGCCGCCGCCGCGTTCATCCTCTACGCGAGCGTGCTGAGGCCCGCTCGCCTCGCGAAGCTCACGCGCTACCTCATCACCGATCGCCGCGTGCTCATCCAGCGTGGAGCGGTGGAGCTGCACCTCGATCGCGAGCAGATCGTCGACGTCATCGACGCACCCGCGCACGGCGGCCGGCGTCACCTCTTCCTCGTGCTCGACGGCAAGGGCGCGCGCGCCTTCGCAATGAGCGGCGCCTTCGGTGAGGAGCCGAGCGGCGCGCTCGTGCCCGTGCTCGAGCTCGTCGAGGATCCCGACTCCGTGCTCGCGCTCTTGCGTTCGCCGCCGCGAAACGCGCTGCCGTCGCTCGCCGCCTGAGCGGCACTCGCCCGGCTCGGGCCTCTGGCTCCGCTCGACCTCCGGCTCCGCCGTGCTGGCCGCGGGCGGCGAGCTCCGCGCCGCTTACTCGGCTCCGCTCCGGGCTCGTGCGAGACTCCGCCCCGTGCTGCCCATCGTGGATCTCGCTCCGGGTGCGGAGGACAACACCCTCGCGGTCTACTTCGCCGAGCGCGTGCGCCGCGCCGTGCACGCCGATCCGGGGCGCGCCAAGCTCTTCTCCGCGCTGCGAGCGAACATCCGCGCGGTGGACTTCGACGAGGGGCGCGCCGCCAGCCTGCGCTTCGATCACGGGCGCCTCACGGTGCACGACGGTGCGATCGGCATCCCCTCGGTGACCTTCGGCGGGCCGCGGCGCGCGCTCGAGAGCCTCCACCGACTGCGCCTCTCCGACCTGCCCTTCGCCTTCGCGGACGTGCTCACCGGCCGGGTGCAGCCCAAGGGTCCGCCGCCCGAGACCTCGCCCTACACACCCGCGCCCGGGGCCGTGAGCGGCCCCGACGACCCGCCGCCCTCGAGCCGCATCTCCTTTCCCCCGCCTCCGCCCGCGCCTCCGCTCGAGCCCGGCGACCTGCTCGCCATGCTCGCGCGCGGCGAGCTGCGCATCTACGGGCTGCTCGCCCACCCCCGCGCTACCACGCGCTTCCTGCGCCTGCTCGCAGGCGGGGACTGAACGCGCGCGCCAGCCTCGACGTCGGGGGGTGACGCCCGAGCCCGCTCCCGGCGATTCGCCTCCCGCACCCCGACCCTGCTAGCTTGATCTCTCATGGGCGTTCGTCTCCGTTACCTCGGACACGAGCTCGAGGTCCCGGAAGGCGAGTTCGTCATCGGGCGGTCCTCGAAGTGCCAGCTCTCGATCGACGACCCGATGGTCTCGCGCCAGCACGCGGTGCTGATCGTGCGCTCGGGCAGGGCGATCGTCGACGATCTCGGCAGCCGCAACGGCGTGCTCGTCAACGGCACCCGCGTGAAGGGGACCCAGCGCCTCGTCGAGGGCGACAAGCTCACGATCGGCTCGCAGGAGATGGTCATCAGCGGGCTCTCCGCCGCCGCCCCGAGCCGAGATCTCGCGGCGGTCACCCAGCGCTTCGAGCTGCACGAGACGATCGCGGGCCTCTCCGACGAGCCCTCCGAGGCGGAGTCCACCGTGCACGGCCCCACCGCGAGGCAGATCGCCGCCGACCCGTCCAAGCGCGTGCACGAGCTGAGCCTCGTCGGCGCCGTCGCCGAGAAGGCCATCGCGCTCGGCCGCCACGAAGACGCCGTGCGCCTGCTCGAGCGCCCGATCCGCGACATGGTCGAGCGATGCCGCAAGCTCGCTGCTGGCGTCGAGGGCGTGCGGCCCGTCGACCCGGCCGCCGCGGAGCGCGCCGCGGAGCTCCTGCTGCAGCTCGGCACCGCGCTCGGCCAGAGCCAGTGGCTCAACCTCGGCCTCGAGCTCTACGACGCGAGGCGTGAGCTGCCCCCGCAGGCTGTGGTCGACCAGCTCTACGACGCCGTCAGCAAGGTGCCGATCGACCTCGAGAAGCTCGCCACCTACCTGAAGAACATCACGCCGATCGCCGAGCAGAAGGGCCCGACGGCGAAGTTCCTCGTGTCGCGCCTCGAAGGGCTCGAGCGCATCGCTCGAGCGAAGTAGCGCCCTCGCGGCGGGAGCTCAGCCCTTCTGGATCCAGCCCAGGCTCTTGTGCGCCGCGCGCTCGATCGCGGCGCGCAGATCCTCGTCGGCGACGGCGCTCAGCGAGGTGGAGAGCTCCGCGGGCAGCGGCGCGTCGGGGGGTGCGCGCTTCTTCGGACGTCGAGGTGGGCGGGCGTCGGGCTCGAGCTTGCCGACCGAGAAGCGCAGGCCCTCGACCGCGATGCCGCGCGCTCGTAGCTGCTCGGCGATCGTCGCCGAGAGCAGGCTGAGCTCCTGCGACCACGCGGCCGAGCTCACGATCACCTGCAACACACCCCGCTCGAGCCGGACGGGCTTCGTGCGCGCGGCGATGCGCGTGCCGACCGCGAACTCCCAGTCACGGCTGGAGATCGGAGGCGCAGGGCCGTCGAGCAGGGGCTTCAGCAGTCGATCGCGGGAGAGCACCGCGCTCATCGGCTCCACACCACGCGATTTGGATCTGCGACGCGCCAACGCAACCTCGTGATCGCTGCGCCATCGACGATCGACGGCGCGCGTCGATCGTAGCCCAAGCTCGCGCGGGCCGCGCGCTCGCGCCGATTCGCCTTGCCGCCCCGGGGGGAGTCCACCACGTTTCGCCTCCGACGCGCGGGGCCTTCGTGCTCCCGGAGCGCGCTCTCCGCGCGACACGACCCACCGGCTCGCCCCTCGACGGGCGGCCTCGACGAGGTGCCATGCCCACCAATCCGCGACCGCCCCACGTCAGCTTCGAGTCTCCCCTCGAAGGCACGACGCGCAAGGTGATGAAGATCTTCGGCCTCGCGCCGATCGTGGTGCTCCTGTTCATCGCCTACGCGATGGGCGGCACCAACCCCGTCACGCCCGCCGGGCACGAGGGCTACGTCTTCCACCAGCCGCTCGCGATCGGGCAGCGCGAGTTCCTGGGCGTGCAGAAGGGCCCGATCTCCACGGGGCTGCGTTGGCGGCGCTACGTCACCAACATCGACATGCGCGTGAACACCTACACCGAGGAGCTGCAGATCTTCTCGCTCGACAACCTCGAGGTCGCCTTCGAGGCGCACGCGCGCATCCGCCTGCGCGACGGCTCGGTGCAGTCGGTCGTCGAGCGCTACAGCGGCGGCGACTGGTACGCGAACAACGTGCGCCGCCCCTACACGACGGCCGTGCGCGAAGAGGTGCGTCAGCACGAGGCCTTCGCGATCAAGGACCGCAGCGAGGCCATCGCGAAGAGCGTGCTCGAACGCTTGCGCGAGGAATACAAGGACACGCCGATCGAGTTCGTGAGCCTGTCGATCGGCAACATCTCCTACCCGAAGTCGGTCCAGGAGCGCGTGGTGCAGAACCTCGCCTCCGAGCAGCGCAGGCAGCGCATGGAGGTCGAGCGCCAGATCGCCGAGTCGCGCGCGGGCATCCGTGAGGTGCGGGCGCGCGGTGAGGCCGAGGCCCAGCAGATCGAGCAGCAGACGCTGACGCCGCTCTTCGTCCAGCACGAGGCCGCCGAGCTCTACGCCGAGCTCGCCGACGACAAGAAGGACGGCGGCGCCAAGGCGCGCGTCGTCGTCGTCATCCCTACGCGCGTCGATCGCGCGGGTGTGCCGCAGATCTTCCAGGGCGACGGGCGTGACCCGTCGCTCGCCCAGCCGAAGGAGGTTGCCAAGTGAAGCTCCGCCGACTCCTCCACGCCGCGGTCCTCGCTTCGATGCCCTTGTCGCTCGGCGCCTGCACCAACCAGGTCACGCCCGAGGGTCACCAGGGCTACGTCTTCCACATCCCCATGGTCTTCGGGAAGGCCACCTACGTGGAGACGCTGAGCGGCCCCACGTCGACGGGCGTGACGTGGCGCAACTACGTCATCAACGTCGACATCCGGCCGAAGAACTACACCGAGGACTTCCAGGTCCTCTCGAAGGACAACCTGGTCGTCGGCTTCCAGGCGCACGCGCGCATCGGCGTTCGCGCCAACTCCGTGAAGGAGCTCATCGAGGACTACGGCAGCGGCGACCCTGCGAGCCCCGAGGGCCACCCGGAGTGGTTCGTGCGCGCCGTGCGCCAGGTCTACCGGAGCGCCGTACGCGACGTCGTCTACACCTACGACGCCTACGACATCCAGACCAAGACGCAGGACATCAGCGCCCGCATCATGCAGCGCTTGAAGGACGAGTTCGCCGAGACGCCGATCGAGTTCGAGGCGATCTCCATCGGCAACCTCGCCTACCCCGACGCCATCAACGCCGAGATCCAGCAGAAGCTCGCCGCCGAGCAGGACCTCGAGCGCATGGGGCGCGAGCGCCAGATCGCCGAGCAAGAGGCGCAGATCATGGTCACGCAGGCCAAGGGCCGCGCGAGCGCGCAGCGCATCGTGAACGAGACGCTCACGCCGCTCTACGTGCAGCACGAGATGATCGAGGGCTTCCGCGCGCTCGCGAAGTCGCCGCGCGTCACCATCGTCGCGGCGCCGGCGGGCGCGGGCGCCGGTGGGTCCTCGATGATCCTCAACGTCGGGCAGTAGCAGTAGCGGAGCGCCGCGCGCCCACCGACCGGTGCGCGCGGCGCCTCGCGGCCTCACTCGAGCCAGAGCGCGAGCGCGTGCGCGACGCCGAGCGTGCTCAGCACGACGGCGGTGATGGTGTGGCGCCTGCGGCTCGCGGCGCGCTTCTTGAGCTTGGGGTCGCGCAGCTCGAGGCCGATGCCTGCGTGAGAGAGCAGCACGACGAAGGCGAGCCCACCGAGCCCGAGCCCGTAGACGCCCGCGCCGACGGCCTCGGGGGAGCCGAGCGCGAAGAGCGCCGTGAGCGGGTGCAGCGCGCCGAGCGCCGCCGCCGTCATGCCGACGACGACGTGCAGCCTCACCGGCGGCGACGCGAAGGCCGCGCGCTGGCCGAAGCGCAGTCGGTGGACGATCGGCACGAGCGCGGCGAGCAGCACCGCGGCGAGCGCCAACCATCCACTGATCGAGGCCATCGAGGGCATCGCCTGCACTCTACCGAAATGCGCGAAGGCGCAGCGTGCTCTCCACGCTGCGCCTCGCGCCGTCGGGGACTCGGGCGGGCTCACCGAGCGCGTTTCGGGTCTGCGCTCGGGAGCCCGCGTCGGTTCACGCGTCGTTCGGGCCGTTGCCCCGCCCCTTGCCCTTGCCCTTGCCGTGGCCCTTGCCGTGCTCCTTGCCCTTGAGGTGCCCCTTCGCCGCCTCGCGGACCGAGGCCTTCTGCTCCTTGGCCACCGCGCGCACCGACTTGGCTTCGTCGATCGTCACGGTGCCGTCCTTCATCGCGCCGTCGGCCGCGGCGCGGATCTTCGCGGCGCCCTGGTCGAGCTTCTCGATCACCGCCTTCTTCACGTCGGCCGGCGCGTTGCTCTTGTCGAGCTTCGCGACCACCCGCTCCCGGGTCTTGGTGATGCGGCGCTCGAGGTGCTCCTTGAACTTCGCGGCCTCCATCGGGAAGGCCTTCTCCATCTTCTCCCGGCGCTCGCCGCGCTCGCCACGAGCGCCGCGATCATCGGCCTGCTCGGCCCGGTCGGCCTTGCCCGGTGCAGCCAGGGCCGTCGCGGGTACGACGAACGAGACGCTGAGGGCGAGGGCGAGCGAGCGGAGGGTGGTACGAGCGGTCATGGCGATCTCCTTGCTGTGGGCCGCTGGCTTGCGACCTCGGGAGCACACCATTGCAGGCCCGATGCCAAGCCACTTGGCCGCGCGCGAGGCCTCGGGGCCGCGCTGGGCCAGGGCATCAACGACAATCAAAACGAGCATTTAGGATCTCTGGGGCCTGCGCGTCGAGGTGCGGAGCCGCTGTCGCAGCGGCGGACCTGCGGCAGCCGCTCCGCAGCTCTGCGCCGCACCCGGGCGAGCTACGGGCCCGAGCTCGCTGGGCGCCGCCGAGCGCTTTCAAGCGCGATCTTCCCGTGGCACGACCCCCGGACTCGATGGCTGCGCGTGTGGTCGTGCTCGGCGCTGGGCTCTGCGGCTTGTCCGCGTCGGCCGAGCTGCGTCGTCGAGGCCTCCCCCACCGGCTCGTCGAGCGCGCGGCCGAGCCGGGCGGCCTGGCCTCGACCGCCGAGGAGGCCGGTTACCGCTTCGACCGCACCGGGCACCTCCTGCACCTGCGCGACCCCGCGCTGCGCGCCGAGCTCGAGGGGTGGATGGGCCCCGGCGCGCTGCTCGAGCTCGAGCGCAAGAGCGTGGTCTGGTCGCACGGCGTCTACACGCGCTACCCCTTCCAGGCGAACGTGCACGGACTGCCGGCGGAGATCGCGCACGACTGCGTCGCTGGCTTCGTGCGCGCGCGCGAGCGGCTCGTGGAGGCCAGGGCTCGTGGCGAGGAGCTGCCTGAGCCTGTGAACTTCGAGGACTACGTGCTGCGCCACTTCGGCGAGGGCATCGCCCGTCACTTCATGGTGCCCTACAACCAGAAGCTCTGGGGCGTGCACCCACGCGAGATCTCCGCTGCGTGGTGCGAGCGCTTCGTGCCACGACCGAGCCTCGACGAGGTGCTGCGTGGAGCCTTCGGGCTGCCTGGTCCGGAGCTCGGCTACAACGCGCGCTTTCTCTACCCACGCTTCGGCATCGCAGAGCTCGCTCGGGCCTTCGCGGAGCGCGCAGGCTCGGTGGAGGCGGGCCGATCCTTCGAGGCGCTGCACCTCGCCGAGCGCTGGGCCCTCGTCGCGGGCGAGCGACTGCCCTTCGACGCGCTGGTCTCTTCGATCCCGCTCGACGTGCTCGCCGACGCGGTGCTCGACCCGACGCCTGCCTTCGCCGAGTCGCGCACCCAGCTGCGCAAGACCTCGCTCTACTACCTCGATCTCGCGCTCAACACGCCCGCCGAGCAGCCCTGGCACTGGTGCTACGTGCCCGACCCGGACCTGCCCTTCTACCGGATTGGTTGTTACTCCAACTTTTCGGCTGCGATGGCGCCCGTCGGCAAGGCGAGCCTCTACGTGGAGCTCGCCTCCCGCGAGGCGCCGGATCTGGCCGCGCTCTTGCCCGTCGTGGCCGAGGAGCTCGTGCGCATGAGGCTGCTGCGCGCGCCCGAGGCGATCCGCTTCGCGCGCCTGCGCAAGCTCGAGCACGCCTACGTGATCTTCGACGCACGGCACGCCGAGGCGGTGGCGACGCTGCGCGCCGAGCTCGAGCGTGCGGGTGTGCTGAGCACCGGGCGCTACGGCCGCTGGACCTACGCCTCGATGGAGGACGCCATCGTCGACGGTCGCGAGGCGGCGCGTTGGGCCGAAGACAGGCTCGCCGAGCGCGAGCGCGCGGAGCTCGGATCTTGAGCTCGCCGCGCATCAGCTACGTCGTGCCGATCCACGACGAGGAGGCGATCCTGCACGCCGCGGTCGCCGATCTGCGCGAGCGCCTCAGGCCGCTAGGCTACGACTGGGAGCTGGTGCTCGCGGAGAACGGCTCGCGCGACGGCACGGTGCGCGTCGCCGAGGAGATCGCCGCGAAGTGGCCGGAGGTGAGCTGGTTCTCGATCGACGAGCCCAACTACGGGCGCGCGCTGCGCGAGGGCATCGAGCGCGCGCGCGGTGAGCTCGTCGTCTGCGAGGAGATCGACCTCTGCGACGTGGACTTTCACCAGCGCGCGATCGCGATGCTCGATCGCGACGAGGCCGAGCTCGTCGTCGGCTCGAAGCTGCTCGAGGGCGCGCGTGATCAGCGCCCGATGTTCCGTCACGCCGCGAGCCTCGCCTACAGCGCGATGCTGCGGGCGCTCTTCGACTTCCGTGGCACCGACACGCACGGGCTGAAGGCCTTCCGCAAGAGCGCGCTGCTCGACGTGGTGCGCGCTTGCGTCGTCGATCGCGACGTCTTCGCGAGCGAGCTCGTCATCCGCGCTCACCGGGCCGGCAAGCGCGTGCGCGAGATCCCCGTGCGCGTGATGGAGAAGCGCCCACCGAGCATCGGGCTGCTCTCGCGGGTGCCGAGCGTATTGCGGCGGGTGGCCGAGCTGAGGCGCGCGCTGGGCACCGAAGGGCGCTGAGCGCGCGCGAGAGCGGCGCCGCGCTCCGGTGCGACCGGCGGCGCGCCGAGCTCAGCCGCCGAAGAAGCCCTTGATGCGCGCCCAGACGCCGCGCGGCTTCTCGACCTCGGGCTCCGGCGCGGGCTCCGGCTCGGGCGCTGGGCGCACGGCCTTCTTCATGCCCTTCTTGGCTTTGCTCGCGGCGGAGGCTGCGCGCTCGGAGCGCGAGAGCTCGGCGGACCCGCCGGTTTCGCTCGCTTCGAGCTCCTCGCCCGGAGGCGCCTCGACGTGCGCGGGCGGGTGGAGCTTCTTCTTCTTCTTGCCGGGCTTGAGCTTGGGATGCGCGCTGCGCTGCTGGAGCGCCTCGCGCGCCGTCTTGGGTTTGTCCTTGCGCTGGGTCTCGCGCAGCGCGACGGGCTTCGCGCCGAGCACACGCAGCTCCTCGGCGAGCGTGGGGGCCGACGCCGCCTCGGGCTCGGGCGGAGGTGCGGGCGCGACCGGCCTCGCTTCGGCGCGACGGACGGGCTGCTCGGGTGCGGCGCCACTCGAGCGCGAGGGCTCGGGGCTCGGCTCACGGCGCTCGCTGCGCTGGCCCGGGTCCGAGGGGCCTGCGCCGCGCTCGAAGCGCCGCGGGCCACGGTCGTCGCGGCGATCGCCCCCGCGTGTGTCGCGGCGATCGCCGCGGCCGCCGCGCCGCTCGTCGCGTCGGTCGCCGCGCGCGCGGGTCATCGGGAAGGGGCTCTCTTTGGAGCTCGCGCCCGCGCCGATCGATCGCGCACCCGGCGCGCTCTCGGCGGCCGGCGCCTTCGCCGCGGGTGCGGCCTCGGCCACGGCCGCGTCGCCCTCGGCGGGCTTCGGCCGTCGACGGATCGGCGGCACGGCGCCCTGGCGCTCGGTGCCCTCGACGTAGCTCGCCGAGTCCTTGGTCGAGCGCGTCGCGCGGGGAGCGCGCGCGTCGATGATGCGCCGGGCCGCCGGGCTCATCGCCGCGGGTTTGGCGGGCGCGGCCTTGGGCGCCGCGACGGGCTCGGGCGCTGCGACGGGCTCGGGCGCCGCGACGACGGGCGCGTGCGCAGCGACGGGCTCGGGTGCTGCGACGGGCTCGGGCGCTGCGTCGGGCTCGGGCTCGATCACCGGCGCCTTCGCGGGCGCGAGGGCTCCGGCGGCTTCGTCCAGGTCGTCCCAGCCGCCGTCGACGTCCTCGTCGGGCAACGGGTACACGCTGATGACGGGCGGTGCGGAGCTCCGCGTCGCGGTGGCTGCGGCCGGCTCGCTCTTGTCCTCGGGATCGCTCACGCGCGAGGTTTCGCACGGGCAGCGGCTCGAGCCAAGCAAGCGACGCCCCCAGCCGGACTTGGCGCCGGAGCGCCCGCCGTGGGATCGTGCGCCCCGATGAGCCCACCAGCCGAAAAGCGCCTCCGTATCGGCCTGAGCGCGTGCTTCTTCCACGCCGACCCCGAGCGCTCGATCTTCAACGGCCGCCCACTGCTCTACATGGAGCGCTCGATGCCCGACTACCTCGGCTCGATGGGTGCGCTCGTCTACCTGCTGCCGGAGCCCACCAGCGAGGGCCCGGGCTACGCGGACTACGCCGAGGACCTCGACGCGCTCGTGCTCCAGGGCGGGGTCGACGTCTCGCCTCGCAGCTACGGCGAGGAGCCCCTGCGTGAGGCGTGGAGCGGCGACGCGAAGCGCGACGCCTACGAGATCGGCCTGGTGCACGCCTTCCTCGAGCTCGACAAACCCGTGCTCGGGATCTGCCGCGGGCACCAGCTGCTCAACGTCGCGCTCGGGGGCTCGCTCATCCAGGACATCCCCACCCAGATCGACGGCTCGCTCGTCCACCGCGACGGCGAGCGCTACCAGAGGAACCAGCACGAGCTGCGCATCGAGCCAGGCTCCTGGCTCAGCGAGCTCTACGGCGGGCGAACCGAGGCGCGCATCAACTCGGTGCACCACCAAGCGATCGACAGGCCTGGTCGAGGCGTGGTCGTGGAGGCGCGCTCGGTGCCCGACGGCGTCATCGAGGCGGTGCGCGTGGACGGCCCGAGCTGGGCGCGAGGCGTGCAGTGGCACCCGGAGTTCTCGGACCCGGAGCGCGAGCCCGAGCTGCTCGATCGCCGGCCTCTGCTCGAGAGCCTGCTCGAGGCGGCGCGAGCTCGGCGCGCACGCTGAGGCGCGGCCCGCGCGACAGCTCGGTCACACCTCGTCGAAGTCCACCACGACGGGCGTGTGACCCACGCTCTCGAGGAACCTCCGCAGATCGGCCGAGCGCAGGCCCGTGGTCCGGTCGTTGCGCAGCGGGTGGACGTGCACGATCTCCGCCTCGAGCAGCGCGCGGTCGAGCACGACCGTGACCAGCCTGTCACGGTCGGCGAGCGCGGCGAGCGGCGTCACCGAGCCGGGCTCCACGCCGAGGTGGGTTCGCAGGCGCTCGTGCGAGGCGAAGGAGAGGTGCCCCGCGCCGATGCGCCGGCCGAGATCCTTGAGGTCGACGGCGCGGTCCTCGAGCAAGCTGACGAGGTACATCACGCCCTTCTTGTTGCGCACGAAGAGGTTCTTCGCGTGCGGCCCGTCGTGCTGCGTGCGGGCAGATTTCGCCTCTTCGACGGTCATCACCGGCGCATGCTCGACCGTGTGCGCGTGGATGCCGAGCGCCTCGAAGCGCTCCGCGAGCTCCGCCTCGAGCGCGGCGGGATCGTGGACGCGGTGCGCCGGCGCGCGCGTGGGTTCGTCGCTCATCGAGCGCTCGATGCCACGACCGTGGCGCAGCGTGAACCGGTCGTCGCTCGCGTGGCACGCAGCGTGCTTGGGCGATCCCCACCGCAGCTCGACGAAGTGAGCCTGCGGCCCCACACCGGAGAAACGAGCACCATGCCTTCACTCCCCGCGCTTCGCCGTCGCTTCTTCGCCTTGGCGGTCCCGCTTCTCTTCACGCAGGCCTGCTTCCAGATGAACGCCTGCGACTTCGACGCGTGCGAGTCCGACGCCGACTGCCCGGACGGGACCCTCTGCGCCTCCCAGGGCTTCTCGTTGGGACTCAGCTGCGTCGACGCCATCCCCTGCGACACGGACACGGACTGCCCCGACGGTGGGACGTGTGAGCCCGCGAGGGCCGACGAGCCGGACCATCCCTTCGAGAGCGGTCTCGCGGAGCGGGGTATCTGCGACTGCGATGGTTGGTTCTGCGAGCGAGACCAGGGCGCCGGACCGAGCTCGAGCTCGAGCGACGCGAGCTCGAGCTCGAGCGGTGGTGGCTCTGGGGGCGATGGCGGCGCGTCGGGCATCGGTGGTGCGGAGCTCGGTGGCTCCGGGCCTGGCGTGGGTGGAGAGGGAGGTGCGCGATGAAGCTCGCTCGAGGTCTAGGGTTCTCGGCTCTCGTGTCACTCGGTCTGCTCTTCGTCGCCGCGCCGGGCTGTGGACGCGTCGAGGTCGAGGACGTCTGCGAGGCGCTGCAGGAGTGCGCCTCCGGCGAGGCCGCCGACTGCACGACCGACGGAGAACAGCTCGAACGCGCCAGCGAGGAGGCCGGCTGCGAAGCGCAATTCGACGGCTACATCGAGTGCATCTACGACGCCGGCTGCGGTTGGGAAGGGGCCTGCGCGCCCGAGCGTGAAGAGCTCGAGCGCTGCGTCGGCGAGTTCCCGAGCTGAGCTACCTCGTCTCGCGGTTCTGGAAGGCCACCATCCAGCCGGGGTACTCGGGTGGGAGCGCGCTCACTTCGTCGAGCTTCGTGAGCTCCTCGCTCGTGAGCGCGAGCACGGTCGCGGCGAGGTTGTCGTCCAGCTGCGCCTCGCTCTTCGCGCCGATGATCACGCTCGTGACGTGGGGCTTCGACAGCATCCACGCGAGCGCCACGCGCGCCACCGTGGTCCCGTGCGCTTCGGCGATCGGGCGCAACACACGTAGACACGCGGCGGCTCGCGATCGGTCGACCGGTGGGAAGTCGAAGTTCGCGCGTCGCGCGCCTTCGGGTGCAGCCGCCGCCTCGGCCTCGAGGTCGAACTTGCCGGAGAGCAGGCCGCCTGCGAGCGGGCTCCACGGAAGGATGCCGAGCCCCTGATCGAGCGCGAGCGGCACGACCTCACGCTCGATGTCGCGCCCGGCGATCGAGTAGTAGACCTGCGCGCTCACGAAGCGCGCGAGGCGGCGTTGCTCCTGCAGGCCCAGCGCCTTCATCGCCATCCACGCGGGCAGGTTCGACCAACCGAGGTAACGCGCCTTGCCGCTCTTCACCACCGCGTCGAGCGCGTCGAGCGTCTCCTCGAGCGGCGTGTAGGGATCCACGCCGTGGATCTGGAAGAGGTCGACGTGGTCGAGACCGAGACGCGTCAGGCTCGCGTCGATCGACTCGAGGATGTGCGCGCGCGACAGGCCCACCTGGTTGGGGCCGGGGCCCATGCGGCCGCGCACCTTGGTCGCGATCACGACCTGGTCGCGAGGCCTCGCGAGGCGCGCGAGCGACTCGCCGAGCAGGCGCTCGCTCTCGCCCTCCGAGTACACGTTGGCGGTGTCGAAGAAGTTCACGCCCGCGTCGAGCGCCTTGCCGACGAGCCTGTCGACCGTGCTCGCGCCGAGCTCGCCGACGACCTTCCAGAAGCCCTTGCCTCCGAAGGTCATCGTGCCGAGGCAGATCTCCGACACGTAGAGTCCTGAGCGACCGAGTGCTTTCGTCTTCATGCGCCGGAGGCTACGCCCTCGGCCGAGGTGCGCGCCACGCGGAGCCTGGGGGCCGCGAAGTCGAGCGAGGCGGACGCGCACTCGCGCCGGCCTTGCCTTCTCCTCTGGCGACCCTAGATCTTCCATCCATCGTCGCTCGCTGCGCACGTAGCCCAGAACCCCGTCGGAGCGTGGCCCTCTCATGAACGATTCCTCGCGCGACGTCGTGCTCGTGGCCGGCGCCTCGGGTTTCGTGGGCCGCGCGCTCGGCCGGGCGCTCGCGGAGCGGTACCGGCCGGTGGGGCTGTCGCGCATCGATCGGCCTGGGTCCGACGGCTACGCAGCTTTCGTGCAGTGCGACCTGCTCTCGCTCGAAGACACCGAGCGCGCGCTCAGGGGTGCGCGCTACGCCGTCTACCTCGTGCACAGCATGATGCCCGCCTCGCGTCTCACGCAGGCCTCCTTCGACGACCTCGACCTGCTCTGCGCAGACAACTTCGCGCGCGCCGCCAAGAAGGCCGGCGTCGAGCGCATCGTCTACCTCGGCGGGCTCGTGCCGCGTGGGGGAGCCGAGCTCTCGGAGCACCTGCAGAGCCGCGTCGACGTGGAGCGTGTGCTCGGAAGCACCGGCGTACCCGTCACGGTGCTGCGTGCGGGCCTCGTGCTCGGCGCGCAGGGCTCCTCGTACCAGATCCTCGCGCGTCTCGTGCGGCGCCTGCCGCTCATGCTCTGCCCGGCGTGGACGAAGACGAAGACGCAGCCCGTCGCTCTGGCCGACGTCGTCTCCCTGCTCGCCTTCGCGGTGGGCGACGAGGCGAGCTCCGGAGGCACCTACGACGTCGGCACCCCCGAGGTCGTCAGCTACCTCGAGATCATGCAGCGCTTCTCGGCGCTCGCAGGCCTCGAGCGGCGCTTCATCGGCATCCCGCTCTTCTCACCGGGCCTCTCGCGGCTCTGGGTCTCGCTCATCACCGGCGCGCCACGCGCGCTCGCCGCGCCGCTCGTCGAGAGCCTGCGCCACGAGATGACCGTGCGCGACCACGCGCTCGCCGAAGCGGCCGGGCTCCGCCCCACGCCCTTCGAGGAGGCGCTCTCGGGGTCGATCGCCGAGGAGCGGGTCGTCGGCGGGTCCGAGCGCGCCTTCCAGTTCGCGACGGCGAGCAAGCCCAGCGGGCGCTCGACCGTGACCAGCGTGCAGCGCATGAGGCTCCCCGACGCGCACGACGCAGCCTGGGCCGCGCACGAATACGCACGCTGGCTCGGTCGATCGATGGGCTGGCTCCTGCGCATCGACGTCGCCGAGAGCGGCACGATCGAGTTCCGCCTGCGCGCGCTGGGCTTCGTCTTGCTCGCGCTCAGCCCAGTCGCCGAGCGTAGCCAGGCCGACCGTTTTCTCTACCGCGTCTCGGGCGGGATGCTCGCGGTGCCTGGGCAGAGCGGCACCTTCGAGGTGCGCGAGGTCGGCGGCGACCGCACGCTGCTCACGATCATCCGCGACTTCGAGCCGCGCCTACCGTGGTGGATCTATCGGAGCAGCCAGGCGCTCGTGCACGAGTGGATCATGCGAGCCTTCGGGCGCGCGCTCGCCACGGCAGGCTGAGCCGAGCTCGGTTCAGCTCGCCTCGTCGGCGGGTGGGCTCGCCTCGCCGAGCAGCTTCGGTAGAGAGCTCGCGTCGGTGCTGCGCGCCGGCGCGAGCGCGTCCTCGCCCGCGCCGAGGCGCGCCTCGAAGTCGGGATCGTCGAGCGCGATTCGGAGGGCGGCGTGCAGCTCGTGATGGTGCGGCGCATGGCCTCCGTGCGCGTAGCCCTCGAGCGCGCCGATGACGAGCGACGCCAGGTTCCATGCGAGCGTCGCGTTCCGAGGGATCGGGCCCGCGCTCGCCGGGTCACGCCGCGCTGCTTCGCAGGCGGAGGCGTCGATCGAGTGCGCGCGCCTACACGCGAGCGGCCGCGCTTCGTAGACGGAGCAGCGGCCAGCGTCGTCGAGCAGCGCGCAGGGCGTCGGTGTCGAGCGCCACATGGCGGCGTCGAAGCTCCTCGTCGCGTCGGCGACTCCGCGGATGCGGGCCTCGAGACGATCCCTCTCGGGGTGGCTCCCGAGAGCGCGCGAGAGACGCACCACCTCCCAGGTCGTGAGCTCGACGCGCTGCGCACAGCACCACGAGCAGCCGGCACGACAGGCGGGCGCGGCCTCGCCGGGGAAGTCGAGCTCCTCGAGCGCCAGCCACTGCGCGTCGACGCCTCGCCCGACGACGTCGATCACCGTGGCCGGATCCGCCCCCGCCGTGAGCGCCTCGGCGACTTGCTCTCGCACGACGGGCCGCGCGCCCTCGTCGAGCCCACCGTAGATCGCGAGGTGCTTGCGGCCGTCGTTCATCGCGCGAGCCTACAGCGCGGCGAGGTGCTGCCGTAGCATCGCGCAACTCGATGAACCCGCTCCAGCGC
The DNA here is from genome assembly GCA_938004785.1 of uncultured Polyangiaceae bacterium. Taxonomy (GTDB): domain Bacteria; phylum Myxococcota_A; class Polyangia; order Polyangiales; family Polyangiaceae; genus CALKVW01. The sequence goes on along the minus strand of CALKVW010000068.1, from coordinate 66,390 downwards.
TTCGATCGCGCCGAGGCCTTCGCCCAGGCCTTCGACGCCCAGTTCCACGCAGCCGGGCTCGCCGTCGAGGGTGGGGGCTTCGTCGAGCGCACCTACCGCGGCGCTCTGGGCGGCCTGCCCGCGCGCGCGGAGCTCTCGGTGCTCGTGCCGGTGGGTGACGTGCCCGCGGGCTTCTACCTCACGGTCGAGCTAGAGACCGGGCTCGCCGCACGCTGGGCCGCAGGTCGCAGCATCCCCGTGTTCCACCGCATGGGCATGCACGCCGTGGCCGACGCGCCGCTGGGTCTCGCGCTCTACGCGCACGATCTCCCTTGGGCGAGGCGCTTCGTCGAGCACCCAACCGCGCGCGACGCCCTGAGCCGCGTGCTCGCCGAGGCGAGCTTCGTGAAACACTTTCCCGACGGAAGATTGCAGATGCAACTACAGGCGCCCGGCCGCAGCGACCTGCCGCAGGTCGCGGCCATGCTCGGCTGGTTCGCACAGGTCGTCGCCACCGTGATGGCACCACCCGCCCCGGCGCCCGCGAAGCCTCGGTGGAGCGACAGCACCGCGCTCGTGATGATGCTCATCACGGTCGTGGTGCTGGGCGCGTTCGCTGCGATGGGGTGGGGGTACTACGCGCTGGTGAGGTGAGGTGGACGCTGGGCCCGTCAGCCGCCGCCGCCCGCGCCGCCGCCTCCACTACCCGTACCGGGGTTGCTGCAGAACTGCGACCCATTGGCGTGACCACAATGTGGTTCGCTCTGCTTGGTCGCATTCGCGAGGTGCCAAAGACGACACTGGAGTGTGTCACCTCCCTCATTCACGAAGGCGTCCGCGGCGGTGAAGTCGCCCTCTCGTTCGAGCGCGAGGCAGAAGCCGCTGCAGGGCTCTCCCACCTCGGGGAGGTCCTCATCGGGACAGACGGTCGCCATCAGATTGCAGTACAGCTCGCACGCGTCGCCGCAGCTCGAGCTGCTGTTCCGATCGAGCGTCCCGAAGCCCGCGCTCCGACAGGCCTCGAGCTTCTCGCCTGGCTCCGTGATCGATGCTGCCTGCCTGGCGAACTCGAGTCGGCAACCGATCGATTCCGCAATCGTCTCGTTGTCGCTCGACGCGATCCGGTTGCAGGCCGTCAGGCAGACACTCGAATCATCGTATTGCTTGTCGTCATCCCGGCATGCGTCGCCGATTGCCTTGCAGTACTGATCACAGAGCTCCGGCTCTTCCAGCGTGCGCTCCTCGAAGCCGAAGATCGCATTGCAGCCCGCGGCTGCGAACACGGCCAACGCCGCAGCCACGTTGCGTACGGCAACTCGATGCGTCGTCTTCACCAGAACGTCCCTCCGAAGCTCGCGCCGAGCTGACCAGGTGCGACGACGAGCCCCACGCTCGCGCTGGGTTCGTCGGGCGCCGAGGGCTGCAGCAGGATCATCGTCGTGCCGACGCCGACGAGCGCGAGCCCCGCCACGAAGGTGATCGTGCCGATGTCGCCGAGCGTGCGCGCGTCGTTCGCGAGGTCGACACCCGCTTGATCCCTGCACAGCGTGCCTTCGCAGCTCGCGTCGGAGTCGCCGTACTTGCTGCTCGCCATGCCCACGAGCACGCCCGTCACGGCGAGCGAAGCCACACCCAGGCCGCCCACCACGAAGCCGCCGATGAGCAGGCCCTGGCCTGGCTCCTCGCGTGGCGCGACCGGCGGCGTCTCTTTCGGTTTGTTCGCATCCGGATCCGGCAACAGCGGTGGCACCGAGACCTCGACGCGCACGGCCTCTTTCGGCACCTCGATCGTCTTCTTCCAGCTGATGTAGCCGGGGGCCTCGCCGACGATCTCGTGTCTGCCTGGGTCGGCCGGCAGCGCGACGCCCCAGCTCGCCTGCGCGACCTCGAGGCCATCGAGCTTCACCACGAGCCCGGGCGTCGTGCCGTCGACCGTGACGTTGAGCTTCGGCAGCGTGGGCTCGAGCGCGTCGGCGCGCGCCTTGGCGACCTCGGCGCGCGAGTCGCCCGCCGCCGCCGCGAGCGAGGCGGCCTCGCGGAAGCGGCCCCAGGCGCTCGCCGTGCGCCCGGCGCGCTCGTAGCACTCCCCGAGGAAGAGCAGCGTGCCGAGCCCAGGGTCGAGCTTCTGGCTCGCCTCGAACTTCGCGCAGGCCTCGAGCACCTGGCCACCGTCGAGCAGCTTTCGCGCTTCGTCGAACAGCGCCTCGGCCGCCGCGGCGTTGCTGCCCGGTGCAGGCTGCGCCTTCGCCACGCCCGGCGCGCCCAGCACCAGCGCGCCGAGCCCCACCGAGCCGGCCAGCAGCGCCGTGCGCAGCACACGGTTGGAGGGCCAAGTAAGCGGGCGAAGTGTGCGTCGCGTGTCGCTGGGGGGCATGCCTGGGCTCGGGTCTCGAGGGAGCGTGACTGGAAGCAAGCGGGGCGGGCTACTTGCGCCCGCCGAAGGAGCTCGTCGCCGAGGGCGCCGGCGCGGCGGACGCCACGGGCGCGGCGGTGGCCGGTGGCGTCGAGCTCGGCTTGGGCCCGACGACCGGCGTGGTGCCGGTGGCCGGAGCGCGCACCGTAGGCGTGCCGGCCGGGCTCGCGCTGCTCGTCGGAGCGGCCGACGCGGAGGCCGCCGCGCTCGCGTCGGGCTGGCTCGGCTCGACCGTGGGGGCGTTCGTCGCGGTGGGGGAGGAGCTCGGCGAAGGCTCGGGGCTCGCCGACGCGGGCGGCGCCGCCGAGCCAGCCTGGCCAGAGGCAGCCGCGCCGGAGCCGGGCTGCGCGCCGCCGCCACCCATGGAGAAGGCGATCGCAGCGACCGCCACGAGCGCCACCGCGCCGCCGGCGATCAGCCCGATCGGAGCCTTGCGCTTCGGCGGCTCGACGCTCGGGCGCTCCACGCCCTGCACCGACGCGCCGTGTGCGATCGCCGAGGTGTGCAGGGTGCCGCTGCCGGTGCGCACGCCGAAGGCGCCCGCCTGGCGATCGGTCGCGCTCTGGGCGAGCGAGACGGGGGCGCCGGTAGCGCTGTCTTTCAGCGAGGTGGGACCCGCGAGCTCGGTGCTCGCCATCGGCGCACCCGAACGGTTGGCCGAGGCGTCGGGTGTGGAGCGCTGCGGCGCGCTTGCGTTCGGCGCGCTCTCCATCAGCGAGGTGCCCGAGCTGCCCTTCTTGGTCGTGACGGCTTGCTGGCGCGCGAGCTTCGCGTCGGTCGTCGCCTGCGCGGCGTTCGCGCGCACCTTCTCTGCCGCCTCGGCGACCGCCGGCAGCTCGATCGACGCGATCGCGTGACGCGCGCTCCCCTTCGCGCCCGTGCCGAGCGCCTCGACGAGCGCCTCGTACATCGCCTCGGCGCTCGGGTAACGATCGTCGGGCGCGATCGCGAGCGAGCGCTTGACGATATCCGCCACGCTCTCCGGGATGCTCGGGTCGATCGTGCGCACCGAGGGCGCGGGCTGCGAGCAGATGGAGAAGATGAGGTCGCCGAGCGACTCGACGTGGTTGTTCGGCGGGTGCCCCACGAGCATCGTGTAGAGCGCGACGCCGAGCGACCAGAGGTCGGCGCGGTGATCGAGCGTCTTCAAGCCGCGCGCCTGCTCCGGCGACATGTAGAGCGGCGATCCGATGAGCGAGCCCGTGCGCGTGAGCGAGGGCGAGTCGATCTTGTTGGCTTCGTCGTAGGGCTTGGCGATGCCGAAATCGAGCAGCTTGACGACCACGTCGTCTTCTCGCTGCGTCATGAAGAGGTTCGCGGGTTTGATGTCGCGGTGCACGACGCCCGCCGCGTGCGCCTTCTTCAGGCCGACGCAGGCCTGCGCCGCGACGCGCAGCGCGATCGAGTAGGGCAGCGGCCCGGTCGCGTCGATCGTCTGTTCGAGGTCGAGCCCCTCGAGGTACTCGAGCACCAGGAAGGGCGAGCCGGAGGCCTCGTCGATGCCGACGTCGAAGACCTGCGCGATGTGCGGGCTCTCGAGCGATCCCGCGAGCCTGGCCTCGCGCTCGAGGCGCGTGAGCGTGTTCGGGTCGAGCTCGAGCAGGTGCGGGTGGAGCAGCTTGACCGCCACGCGCTTGCCGACGCCGGTGTGCAGGCCCTCGTAGACCGCCCCCATCCCTCCGGCACCGAGCTCGCGCACGAGCCGGTACTTCTGTCCGATGACGCGCTCCAAGTGCCTAGGCATGAAAGCTAACACGCCGCTCGGAGCGCGTACAAACCAGGGCTTCGCCGACGCCTCAGCCGCGCACGCGCGCGTTCTTCGCCGCGTGGGCGGGCCGTCGACCAACGCGAGCGCCAATCACCCTGCGCTGCTGCGGGTTCGTTTGACACGAACATGTCGGCGTCTGTAGGCTCCGCGCGCGCTCCGCCCGGCGCTTCGTTTCGGGCTTGTTCCACTCCAAGAAATAGGAGCCGATTCCATGAAGTCAGTTCTCGGTCTCATGCTCGTTGCTGCTCTCGGTGTCACGGCGACGGGCTGCGGTTACGGCGGCGCGGCGGCTTCCGGCGACAAGGTCGTCGTGCTCCGCAACGACGGTTTCCTGTTCGGCGCGCTTCGTAACGCCTACGTCTGCAAGATCACCGACGGTGGCCTGACGAGCTGCCAGTCTGCGGAGTCCCCCTGATTCCGGCGAGGCTTTCTTCGCGGGTCTCCGCCATGAGAGCCTCTCTCGACTCGTGCACGTGGTTGTCGTGGGGGATCATCCTACTGTGCGTCTCCTGCGGCGACCGCGAGCACGAACCTCGCGGAGAGCTCGGTGAGCCGGCGCTCGTACAGCTCGACGCGGCTGGCTCCACCGCTCGGTACGAAATGGCTCTCGCCGTCTCCAGAGGCGCCAAGCTCGACGAGCTCGTCGCGCCGATCAGCGGCCGCCTGCACAGAGTCGTCCAGGTGTGTCCGACGCTCGTGAGCGAGCTGGGGCCGGAGCAAGTCGCCACCCTGCGATTCTCACTCTCCAACGGCGTCGTGACCGAGTTGCTCGCGAGCGCCGAGGTCGAGGCGTGCGTCGCGAGCGAGCTTGGTTCACGGCCCTGGAACGTGCCAGGGAAGCTCGACGTACTCGCGCAGCTGCGCCCAGTCGTCAGTGAGGATGAATGAAGACCCAGCATCGATGGCAGGCGGCCGCCGTGCTCCTGCTCTTGGCGATTCCCGCCGAGACGCGCGCCGAAGAGTCCGTGTTCGGTGAGCCCCACGCCGAACCGGCGCCCATCGAGCCCGCTGCGGACTCCTCCAAGGCGCCTCGGAGCGATGCTCCGCCGGGCGAGCTCGGCGCTCAATTCTCGGTCCCTACGGTAGGCTTTCGTCGCCGAAGCAGCGTGAGCTGGGATCTCGATCTTCAGGGTGGGCTCGGCCCGTCCTTCGAGCAGGGTGGCCCCACACTCGCTGGCTTCGCCCGTGTGCGAGGTGGAGCGATCTGGATGGACGCCACCGACGTCGCTGCACCAAACTTCTACTCCTTGGGGTTCTTCGCCGATGCCTCCAACCTGCCGACGCAGGTGGCCTACGGTGTCCAAGGAGAGTTCATGTCCCTCAGCTCGGGGGTGTGGCTGCAGGCGGGAGCGGGAATCGACGTCGCCGCCAAGCCGCTCTTCCTCGGCTCGGTCGGCTGGAGCATCGTTGGCGTCGAGGTGCAGGCTCGCTGGAGCGAGCAGTCCGACGTCTTTCCTGTCGTGTTCGGGAAGCTGCGCATTCCCATCGGTGTGATCGCGCTCGCTGGCCGCTGAGCCGCACACTCGAGGAGCAGAGCAGGCCTCGACGTCGGGAGCGGGGCCTCAGCCGCGCACGCGCTCGCTCTTCGGGTCGTAGAAGGGCCGGAGCGACGCTCGCGCCCGGACGAGCCTGCCCGCGATCTCGACCTCGAAGGGCGCGCGATCGAGGAAGGCTTGATCGATCGGCTCGTCGGCCTCGAGCATCGCGAGGCCCACCGCGCCGCCGAGTGTGAAGCCGTACGAAGCCGAGCGCACGTATCCGAGCGCCTTGCCCTCGCGGCGAACGATCTCGGCGTGGAACATCAAGGGCTCCGGGTCCTCGAGCAGGATCTGCACGAGCCGCCGCTTCATGGGGCCCTTCGCCTTCTCCGCGAGCACCGCCTCGCGCCCGAGGAAGCCGCCCGGCTTGCTCAGATCGACGGCGAAGCCCAGCCCGCAGGCGAGCACCGAGTCGGTGTTGTCCAGGTCGTGGCCGTAGTCGCGGTAGCCCTTCTCCATGCGCAGGCTCGCGAGCGCCTTGAGGCCCGCGTGGCGCAGACCGAGCGGCGCGCCCGCCTCGACGAGCCGCTCGTACGCATGCATCGCCTGTTCGGTGGGCACGTAGAGCTCGTAGCCGAGCTCGCCGAGGTAGGTGATGCGCAGGCAGAGCGCGCGCGCGAAGCCGAGATCGATCTCCTTCGCGCAGCGGAAGGGGAAGGCCTCGTTCGAGAGATCGGTGTGCGTGATCTTCGCGAGCAGCTCGCGAGAGCGCGGGCCCTGCACGTTGATCTGGGCGTAGCCGCTGGTCACGTCGGTCACGAAGGCGTGGGCTTCTCCGATGTGGCGCTTCATCCACCACTCGACGTGGCGGTGCGCGGTGTCGGAGGCGACGACCCAGAAGCGCTCGTCGTCGAGTTTCGTGACCGTGAGATCGGCCTGGATGCCGCCGGCTTCGTCGAGCCACTGCGTGTAGGTCACGCGCCCCGACTCGCCGTTCACGCTCCCGGCGCTGATCCAGTCGAGCACGCGCCCCGCGTCGCGCCCCTGGACGAGGAATTTCGCCATGAACGACATATCCATGACGATCACGCCTTCGCGCGCCGCGGTGTGCTCGGCGCGCCAACGATCGAACCACGCCGGGCGGCCGAAGCCGAGCGGGCCGGGGTCGGGCGTCTGGCCGTGGCCTGCGTACCAATCGGCGCCTTCCCAGCCGCTCACGTCACGGAAATACGCGCCCTCGGCGGCGAGCCGGTCGTGCAATGGCGATCGCTTCGCGCCGCGTGCCGTCTGCAGGGTGCGGAACGGGTAATGGCATTGGTAGACCATGCCGAGCGATTCGACCGTGCGCGTGCGGCGGTAGTCGGGGTTCGCCTGGAAAGTATGCAGGCGCGCGATGTCCATGCCGGTGATGTCGACGTCGGGCCGGCCGTTCACGATCCAATGCGCCATCACGCGCCCGAGGCCGCCGCCGGTGAGGATGCCGATCGAATTGAGCCCTGCGGCGACGAAGTAGTTCTTGAGCTCGGGCGCCTCGCCGACGACCGGCGCGAGATCCGGCGTGAAGCTCTCCGGCCCGCAGAAGAACTTGCGCACGCCCGTGTCCATCGAGATGGGCACGCGGCTCATGGCCTTCTCCACGTAGGGGCCCATGCGATCCCAGTCGGGTGCGATCTCGCCGAAGGAGAAGTCGTCGGGGATGCCGCGGATGTTCCACGGCGCACACACCGGCTCGAAGAGGCCGATCATCAGGCCGCCCACTTCTTCGCGGTAGTAGCCATGGCAGCCCGGGTCTTCGAGCACCGGGAAGCTCGGCAGGAGGCCGGGCACCTTGTCGGTGATGAGGTAGTAGTGCTCGGCCGCCTGGAGCGGCACGTTCACGCCCGAACGCGCCGCGAGCTGGCGCGCCCACATGCCGGCGCAGTTGACGACGACCTCGCACTCGATGTGTCCGTGGCTCGTATCGACGCCGGTCACGGCGCCGCGCTTCTCGGTGACGCGGATCGCCGAGACACCCTCGACGATCTTCGCGCCCTTCAGACGCGCGCCCTTCGCGAGCGCCATCGTCACGTCGACCGGGTTCACGCGGCCGTCTTCCTTCACGTAGAAGCCGGCGAGCAGATCGTCGGTGCGCGCGAGCGGGAAGAGCTCGGCGACCTCCTTCGGCGTGATCTCGTGCACGTCGACGCCGTGGTGGCGGTTGAAGGCCGAGACGCGGCGGTACTCTTCGAGGCGGCCCTCGTCGGCGGCGACCTCGATGAAGCCCACGGGCGCGAAGCCGGTCGCGAGGCCCGTCTCGGCCTCGAGCCGCGCGTAGAGATCGCGCGTGTAGAGGCGCATCTCGGTGGAGGTCGAGGAGCTCGAGCCGAAGCACACCATGAGCCCCGCGGCGTGCCAGGTGGTGCCGGAGGTGAGGCGGTCGCGCTCGAGCAGCACGACGTCGACGCCCATGTGGGCGAGGTGGTAGGCGACGGAGCTGCCGATGACGCCGCCGCCGATGACGACGACGCGGGCACGCGCGGGGAGGACCGGCTCGGACATGGCGCGGGAGCTTACACCGAGCCCGTTCCCGCGCAGCGCGGAGCTCGAGGCGCAGGGCTCGAGGCGCAGCGCTCGAGGCGCAGGGCTCGAGGCGCAGAGCTCAGGCCTGCTTGGCCTTCGCTGCCTCGGCCATGATCGCGTGCAGCTCGGGCGTCGAGAGGCCGAGCGCCTTGGCGAGCGCCTGGAGCGCGAGGCCCTCGGAGGCCGCGACGCCGCCATCGGCCCAGCCGACCGTGCTCGCGACGAGCAGGAGCGCATGCCTCGGCTCACCTTCGGGCACGATCGCGGCGATCTCGGCGGCCGCTCCCTCGAGGCCCTTCTCTTCGACCAGCACGCGTGACATCTCGAAGTGATCGTCGATCGCGTCGTCGTCGACCGGCGCGCCGACGAGCGTCGCGACGCGCCGCCCGATGAGGCGCCGCTCCTCCTTGGAGATCACGCCGTCGGCCGAAGCGACGAGGTAGACGGCGTCGAAGACGGCCTGACTGCGACCCGCGTGCTCGCGCGCGATGGCCTCGTGGGTGTGGCGCGTGGCTTCGTCGAGCGCGGCCTGGGCTCGAAGGAGCGCCTCGTGGGCCTCGCGCTCGGCGTCCTTCTTCGCGCTGCCGCCGAACGCACCCTCGAGCCACTTCGTCGCCTTGCTCAGATCGATCGCGCTCATCGTCGCTTCTCCCGCCTGGTGGGCCCCGAGCGACCCGGGAGCACGATACGAGTGAAACCAGCCCACGAACAGGCGCGGCTGCCACGCGCTGCGCGATGTACTAGGCTCCGCCAGCGATGGTGGGGTCCCAGGCGCTCGAGGTGCCCTTCGGGGGGCAGCCTCCGCACTACACGCACGAGACGCTCGGATACGCCGTGTGGTTCACGGAACCCGCCGGCGTCGTCGGGCAGCTGCTGCGTCCGCGCCAGGTCGACCGGCCGCTCGTGGAGCTCGTCACCGGCCCCCTGCACCTCGCGGTGCGCTCCGTCGCGGGGCCCGGTCGGCGGACCCACGCGCTGCACGACTGGTCGCTCGCGACCGGGTACGAGCCCTCGACGCGGCAGGCGCTCACGGGCTGGCTCATCGCGCACCGCCACGAGCTCGCCGCGATGGGCACGATCGCGCCGCTCCAGGATCGCCTGATCCGCGTCGGCGCGGAGATCGCGCGCACGGTGTTGCTCGTCGCCGGCACCGAGCTGCGCTTCTACGAGTCGCTGGGCGAGGCGATCACGAAGCTCGGGCTGCGGCGCTTCGAGGGCGAGGTGAGCGTGCCTCAGGCCTGAGCCGCCGGCCCGCGAGCGCGGGCGCTCCGCCAGCTTCTCGACGCGCTGCACCCGCGACTCTATACCGCTCGAGCGTGTCGACCTCCGAGCCGCCGCCGTCCAGACCAGGTTTCGCCCACCGCGGCGAGGCCGAGGTCGATCTCGTGGTCATCGGCGGCGGCGTGAACGGCGTGGGTGTGGCGCGCGACGCCACGATGCGCGGCCTGCGCGTCGCGCTGTTCGAGCGCAACGACCTCGCCTTCGGCGCGAGCGGCAATTCGAGCGGCATGATCCACGGCGGGGCGCGCTACCTCGTCGACGACCCCGCGGTCACCGAGACCAGCTGCCGCGACTCGGGGCACATCCAGTCGATCGCGCCGCACCTGCTCTTCCGCATCCCCTTCCTCTTCCCCATCGAGCGCTCGAGCCACTCGAGGGTCATGCTCACGCTCGTCGACGCCTTCTTCCAGGCCTACGACGAGTACCAGCCGCTCAAACGCGGCAAGCCGCACGCCCGCCTGAAGGCCGACGAGCTACACCAGCTCGAGCCCGGCCTGCGCGGCGACCTCGAGGGCGGCGTGTCCTTCGACGAGTGGGGCATCGACGGCGCGCGCCTCTGCACCGCGAACGCGCTCGACGCGAAGGAGCGCGGCGCGAAGATCTACCTCGGCACGACGATAGAGCACATCGAGCGCCGCGAAGACGGCCGCGTCGTCGCGGTGTGTTACCGCGACCTGCGCAACGGGCGCACGGGCAAGATCGGCACGAGCGCGGTCGTCAACGCCACCGGCGCCTGGGCGCCGATCACCGCCGCGCTCTCGGGCCTGCCCGCGCACACGGCGCGCGTGCGGCCGGGCAAGGGCATCCACATCGCCTACGATCGTCGCCTCACCAACTATGCGATCGCGGCCCGCACGATCGACGGTCGCCAGATCTTCATCGAGCCCTGGCAGAACATGACCGTCGTGGGCACGACCGACGACGACTACTACGGCAACCTCGACGACGTCGTCGCGAACGCGGAGGAGGTCCGCTACCTCGTGCAGGGCATCGCGCGGGTCTTCCCGGCGATCACCGCGGCGAGGCCGATCTACACCTGGGCCGGGGTGCGCCCCACGCTGCACGCCTACGGCAAGCTCGAAGACAAGCTCTCACGCGACCACCAGATCATCGACCACGCCAAACACGGCACGCGCGGCATGTGGTCGATGATCGGCGGCAAGCTCGCGAGCTATCGGCTCTTCGCCGAGGAGATGACCGACGTGCTCGGCCGCTACTTCGGCCTGCCGGCCGAGTGCCACACGCACCGCACGCACCTGCCCGGTGGCGACGAGGTGATCGATCCCTTCGCGCTCGCCGAGCGCCTCGCCGTCGACGCCGTCGCGGCGCGCAGGCTCGTCTACCGCCACGGCTCGCGCGCGCGGCGCATCGAGGAGCGCATCCTCGAGGCGCCGCGTGAGGCCAGCGTCGTCTGTCCTTGCGAGCCCGTGCTCGAGGCGGAGGTGAGGCACGCGGTGGTCGAGGAGATGGCCCGCAGCGTCGACGACGTCTCGCGGCGCACGCGGCTCGGGCTCGGCGCCTGCGGGGGCATGCGCTGCGCAGCGCGCTGCGGGCAGATCGTCGCCGAGGAGCGGGGCCTGCCGCCGAGCGTGGGGCGCGACCTCGCGATGCGCTTCCTCGTGCGGCAGTCGCGCACGCGTGCCTGCGCGCTGGGCCCCGAGCAAGCCCGCCAGGAGGCGCTCGCGATCGCGACGATGCGCAGCGAGCTCGGGGTCGACGCCGTGGAGCTCGACGCGCAGGCGGAGTCGGAGCCGCGATGAAGCGCGTGCTCGTGATCGGCGCGGGTTTCGCGGGGGTGGCGGCCGCGGTCGCCGCGCGCGCCGAGGGCGCCGAGGTGCGGGTCGTCGGCACGGCCGTGGGCGCGTCGTCGTCGTGGCCGGGTGCCTGCGACGACGAGCCCTGGGACGAGCGAGAGCGCGCGGCCGGGCTCGTCGGCGCAGCGCTCGTCATGCCCGACATCGACGCGGAGGAGCGGGCGCTGCTCGAGGCGCTCGGCCTGCACGTGCCCGAGGGGGGCTCGCCGCTTCCGCTCGTGGCCGCCACCTCGGGCAGGCTGCGCAGCACGCTCGCGCACGACCGCGCGCTGCTCGACCTCGGTCGCTGCGAGGGCCGCGTGGTGCTCGTGCCACGCGCGTCGCGCGCCTCGTGGGACGCCGACACGCTCGTGCTCGCGCTCACGGAGGAGGCCGCGCGCCGTGGGCTCGACGTCGAGCTCGCGGTCTGCGAGCTCCCGGTCCTGCGCTACGACGACGAGCGCCGCGCCCACGACGCCGACATCGCCGCGCGCCACGACGAAGCTGCGCGACGCGACTGGCTCGTCGAGCGCCTGCGGCCCGGCATCGAGCGCGTGGGGCGCGACCAAGCCGCGCTCCTGCTCGGACCCTGGCTCGGCCTCGTGCGGGAGCGCGCGAGCGAGCTCGAGGAGCGCTTCGGTCTCCCGGTCGGCGAGGCGCTGGCCGCGACGGCCTCGACGGTGGGGATACGCTTCGAAGGCGCGCGCGCTGCGCTGCTCGCGCGCGAGGGGGTCGCCCTCGTCGAGGGCAAGGCCACGCGTGTGCTCGCCGGAGGGCGTCGGCTGCGCGTCGAGCTCGCGGGCGCCGACGCGCTCGAGGCCGACGCCGTGGTGCTCGCGACCGGCGGGCTCGCGGGCGGCGGCATCGTCTACCAGCCCACCGAGTACGCCGCTGGGCCCGAGGGCGCCGAGGCCTCGCGTTCGCCCTTCCGGCTCTCGCTGGAGCTCGCAGGCTCGCTCGTCGCCGTCGAGGGCGCGCGCCGCTCGGTCGGCTCGATGTTCGGCCCGGATCTCGGCGCGCTGGCCTGGCCACGCCCCGCGGCGCCGGGCGCGCTCGAGCGCGTCGGGGTGATCACGCGTGGCACCGAGGTCGTGCCGCGCGTACACGCCGCGGGCGACGTCGTCGCGGCCGAGCCTCGCACCGTGCTGCGCGCGCTGCGCAGCGGCCTCGCGGCAGGGCGCGGAGCCGCGCGCTCAGTCGTCGAGGCGTGAGCTGCGCAGCTTGCCCGCTCCGCTCGCGGAGCCCAGCGCGAGCTTGCGCAGCGCCTCGAAGCTCGCGTCGGCGCGCTCCTCCGGGCCGGTCCACTGCGTGGTCCGCGCCACTGGAGCCTCGCCGCCCTTGCGCCTCCTCCAATGCGTGACCGTGTGCCCGACCGGGTGCGGGTTCGCGCTGCCCTCCGGCTTCTTGCCGGCGAGCCTGCTCTCGAAGAGCGCGCGCGCCTCGGCGAAGGCAGCGCAGGAGGCGTCGACCGTCTCACGCGCTCGCTCGGGTGGCGTGAGCTGCGGCTCGTCGACGATGCGTGTGAGCGAGCAGCGCTCGGCGCTCTGCGCGTAGACGAGGCTCTGCGTACCCTGGCCGGCCTTGCCGCCCGACACCGTGAGCTCGAGCCGCTCGCTCGCGTCGGCGGGCTCGAGCAGCGGCGCGAGCCCGTGGTCCTCGGGACAGCGGACCTCGCGCTCGGTCGTCGCGCCGCAGGCCGCGGGTGGTTTGCACACGAACTTCTCGCGCGCGATGCAGAGCCCGCCGTCTTCCAGCACGAGCTCCTCGCTCTCGCTGATCTCGGGCAGCGTGGGATCGGCCTCGCTCGGCGGCGAGATGCGCAGCGCGAAGGCGAGCTCGGCCTTCGCCGCCGGAGCCGCGTCGAGCCTGAGCTCGCCCAGGAGCTTCTCCACGCAGGCGCCGAGCGGCCTTTCGAGCTCTCCGGAGCTGTGGATCCGCGGGCCCCTCTCGCCCTTGTCGAAGCGCAGCGCCACACGGAGAAAGCCGGTGCCCACGGAGGCCTCTCGCGCGCAGGCGACCAGGCCCGCGTGCTTCTCCCGCACGCGCGACGCGACGAGCCTCGCCTCGAGTCGCTCTGCCTTCCAGCTCACGAAGCTCACGCGGTACTCGAGGCGACGAGGCGAAGTCGGCGCGGTCTGCGCCTCGATCCGCGCGCTCGCCCGTGGCGGCTCCACGCTCGCCGCGCGCCGCTCGCTCATCGGCGCGACGTCGCGACCCTCGGGGCCGAGGGCTGGCATCTCGTCGCGCTCGATGCTCGTGGGCGGAGCATCTTCGGCGCCGCCCGGCAGGCCCTCGGCTTCCATCGCGGCCCACCGCTCCGCGGCGCCGCCGCAGCCGATGGAGGCGAGCGCGATCGAGGCCGCCGCCGCGAGGCGTCGCGCGCTCAAGGCTTCGCCCTCGCGAGCAAGCGTCGGTAGGCCTCGGCGAGCGCGAAATCCTTGCTGGTGCGAGGATCGCCAGGCAGATCGTCGATGCGCAGCGGTGGTGTCTCCACGGCGTCCGCCGGCGCGTCGATCACCTCTCGCGGCGCGGTCGACTGCTTCGCCGTCTCGGCCCCGAGGTGACCGTCGAGGTCGGCCTCGCGCACGACCTCGGCCGCCTTGGCGCGGCGGATCAGGACGTCGGGGATCACGCCATGCGCCTGGATCGGCCTGCCGAGCGGCGTGTAGTAGCGCATGGTCGTGAGCTTCAGGCCGGAGCCCGCGGGCAGCTCGAAGATCGTCTGCACGGATCCCTTGCCGAAGGTCTTCGCGCCCACGACGAAGGCGCGCCCGTGGTCCTGCAGCGCGCCGGCCACGAGCTCGGCGGCGCTCGCGGTGTACTCGTTCACGACGATCGCCACGGGCAGCTCGACGAGCGCTCCGCCGGGCCTGGCCTCGACCAGGTCGAGCACGCGACCGCGGTGGCGTGTCGAATAGATGCTGCCCTGCGTGAGGAACTCGTCGGCCACGAGCTCGGACTGATCGACGAGGCCGCCCGGGTTGTAGCGCATGTCGAGCAAGATGCCGCGGAGCGGCTGCTTCGACGCGCGCCTCGCGTCGCCGACGGCGCGCAGGAGCTCGAGGTGGGTCGTCTCCTGGAACTGCTTGAGACGCAGGTAGAGCACGCCCCCGTCGAGGATCTTGGAGCTCACACTGTCGACGTGCACGATCTCGCGCTCGAGCTCGAAGTAGAGCGGCTCTTCGGCGCCCTCGCGCGCCACCCCGAGCCGGAGCTTCGTGCCCGGCTCTCCGCGCATGAGGCCGATGATGCGGTCGACGCGCTGCCCGCGCAGCGGCTTGCCGTCGATCGACAGGATGCGGTCACCTGGCTTGATGCCCGCGCGCGCCGCGGGCGAGCCCTCGATGGGCGCTATCACGGTCACGAAGTCGTCTCTGAAGTCGACCTCCACGCCGATGCCGCCGAACTTGCCCTCCGCGTCACTGCGGAACTGCGCGTACTCGGCGGGGTTCATGTAGCTCGAGTGCGGGTCGAGCTCCGAGACCATGCCCTTGATCGCGCCGTCGACGAGGCGCTCGCGCTGGGCCGGGTCGACGTAGTTGTTCTCGACCAGCACGAGCGCGCGCGCCATCTGGTCGAAGGGCAGGTAGGGGCTCTGGCTGGCCGGGGTGGCCGACGCGAAGTGCTGGCTCGTGAGCGCGCCCCCAGCGAAGGCGACCGCGGCGAGCGCTGCGCTGCGCGCGAGCCGGCGCAGCTTCGGAGACGAGGGCATCGGCGGAAGCTACCACCGTCGGGGCGCCGGGCACCCGGAGCACGTGCTCCGCGGCGCTCCCACGGCTCGAGGCGGCGCGCCGCGAGAACCCTCCCGGCGCGGGGGAGCTGCCCGCATCGCGCTCGCTGCGCGCTCGAGAACCCATGAAATCCGCAGGTTTGGTGTGTCGTGCGATCGGGCCCAAGGTCCGGGCGTGCTTCTTTGTCCAAGGCAGGGTGTTGGGTTATCGTCCTCGACTTGACCGCCCGCCGAAGCCCGAGATCGGCCTGCCCCGCGCGACGGACGCGCCGCGGCCCGGTGCGGCACTGAACCCATGGCAGCCGCTTCCGATCGCGACCTCGTCGACCGCGCCCGTGGTGGCGACGCCGAGGCCTTCGGCCTGCTGGTGCGTCGCCACCAGAAGCGGATTTTTCGGCTCTCGGTGCACCTCACCAAGTCCGCGACCGAAGCCGAGGACATCACCCAGGACACCTTCGTGCGGGCCTATCAGGCGCTGTCGCGCTTCGACGGGCGCTCGGAGCCCTTCACCTGGCTCTACCGGATCGCCGTGAACCTCTCGCTCAACCACCTGCGCCAGCGCAAGAGCCGCAAGGTCGACCACACCGACGACGATCCGCGGATCGCCGCGATGTTGAGCGAGACGCGCCCCGGCATGCAGGCCGATCCCGCGAGCGCCGCCGATCAGCGCAAGCTCGCCGAGGCGCTGTGCGCCGGGGTCGACGCGCTGTCGGAGACCCTGCGCACGACGCTCGTGCTCGTCAGCATCGACGGGCTCTCCCACGAACAGGCCGCCGAGGTGCTCGGCTGCCCCGTGGGCACGATCGCGTGGCGTGTGCACGAAGCACGCCGCAAGCTTCGCGCATCCCTCGCCGAGCGTGGCTTCGGCACCGGAGAAGGCGACGCATGAGCTCCCGTCCCCCCATCGACCTCGACGCCCTGCTCGGCCGCTGGCCCGAGCCCTCGCGCGCTTCGACGAGCGAGGCGCAAGCCTGGGACGAGCTCGCCGACGCCACCGTGGCGCGTGCACGCGCCGCCGCTGCGCCCGCTGCCTCCGCGCAGGAGATGCAGCTCGACTCTCTACTCGCCGCTCCCACGCTCGAAGCCGAGCCAGGCGAGCCCACGACTGCAGGAGTATCCAAGATGTCCGAGAGCGACGACGACAAGCCCCGACCCTCCCTCCGCCGCCCCTCCCTGAAGGAGCTCGCAGAGAGGGTCTCGAAGACGCCTCCTCCGCCGTCGTCGCTGCCTCCAGGCTCGCTGCCGCCGAGCTCGCTCGCCGCGCCGCCGCCTCCGAGCTCGCTCTCGGCGGTCGCGTCGAAGCCACCGTCGGCGCCGCCCGCGTCGATGCCCGGTCCGGCCAGCGCGACGCCGGCTTCGCTGTCGGCGCTCGCGCGAGCCTCGCAGCCGGTGATCACCACGCGTGACTCCGCGCCGCCCGCTTCGGGTGCAGCGGGCATCTCGCCGGCCGCGGCGTCGAGCCCGCCGGCCGCAGCGTCGAGCCCGCCGTCCTCGGCGTCGACGGCCTCCGAGCCGCCGCCCTCCGCGGCGCCGGCCTCGAACGTCGTGCAGCTCAGCGAAGCCAAGCCCGCGCCGAAGAGCGGCGGCTCGAGCTTCCGCGCGATCGGTGTGGCGATCTTCGGGCTCGGTGCCGCTGCGGCGGCGGCGATGTTCTTCATGGGCAAAGGTACCGAGCAGCCCCCCGAAGCCCCGAAGGCGGACGTGGTCGAGACGGCCGAGCCCAAGGCCGAAGAGCCCAAGCCGGCCGAGCCGGAGGCCGTCGCGAAGAAGGACGAAGCGGCTGGCGACGGCACGCTCGATATCGCGAACCTCGACGACGCCGTCGCGAAGGTCGAGCCAGGCGCCGCCGAGGAGGCCCTCGCGCCGCCCGCGTCGGCCCCGCCCGGCTGGACGCCTCCGCCGAAGCCCACCGGCACGGCGCGCGTCGAGCCCGAAGGCGACCTCGCGAGCGCGATGAAAGACGCCGTCGGCGCGGAGACGGCGAAACCCGTCGAGGCCACGCCGGCGACCGAGCCCACGCCCGCGGGTGCGCTGCCCGATCGCCCGCCGGTCGGCTCGGTCACCTCGGCGATCAACGGCGCGATGGGTGCGGCGAAGGCCTGCGTGGCCGGCGCGGACGACGTCTCGCGCGCCACGGTGACCTTCAACTCGAGCGGCTCGGTCCAGAGCGTCTCGGTCGGCGGCTGGGCCGCCGACAAGGGCGGCGCGGCGAGCTGCATCAAGGCCGCGTTCCAGTCGGCCAAGGTCAGCCCCTTCTCGAAGCCGACCTTCACGACCGGCGCGACGATCCGCCCCTGAGCCGGGCCGAGCTGGCCGATGCGAACGCGAGCGACGCCACGCGGGCAGGTCCCGGGTGGCGTCGCGTCGTCTCGACGAGCGAGGTCGACCGCCTGGCGGAGCCGGCCGCCCCAGCTCGCGGCGCTCGCTCTGGGCGCCGCCGCCGCGTTCGCTTGTCGCGATGCAGGAGCGCCGCTGTCGATCGGCGCCGCGCCCCCCGCGCTGCGCGCCGCCGCTCGGCTCCGCATGCCCACGCCGGGGCGCGCTCGTCTGGGGGAGGCCGTGCGAGCGAACGCAGCCTGCGAAGCCTGCCACGTCGAGGTCGCGCGCGAGTGGCGAGGCTCGCTGCACCAGCGCGCCGACCTCGAGCCCGCCTACCGCCGAGCTTTCGCGATCGAGCCGCTGCCCTTCTGTCGATCGTGCCACGCGCCCGAGGCGGTGCCTGCGCTCGAAGAGCCGCCCGAGGTCGCCGAGCTCGGCGTGGGCTGCGTGAGCTGCCACCTCACCGGCGACGACGATCGCGTGCTCGCCTCACCCCGCGTCCACGCCGCCCCCGAGAGCGCGCCGCATCCGGTCGTGCGAGACGCGCGCTTCGCCACCGCGAGCGCCTGCGCGGGTTGCCACGAGTTCGCGTTCCCCGGGCTGCGCGGCGGCGACGTGGCGGAGCTCATGCAGTCGACCGTGCGTGAGCACGCGGCGTCTGCCTCGAGCGACCGGAGCTGCGCCGACTGCCACATGCCCACGCTCGAGGGCACGCGCCGCAGCCACGCCTTCGTCGCCTCGCGCAGCGAGGAGATC
The DNA here is from genome assembly GCA_938004785.1 of uncultured Polyangiaceae bacterium. Classification (GTDB taxonomy): domain Bacteria; phylum Myxococcota_A; class Polyangia; order Polyangiales; family Polyangiaceae; genus CALKVW01. The sequence goes on along the minus strand of CALKVW010000068.1, from coordinate 48,314 downwards.
GTGAGGAGCGCCGTCGACGTCGAGGTCGTGCGGCTCGACGATCGCGTGCGCGTCGTGCTCCGCCCCAAGGTGTCCGGCCACGCCTTCCCGACGGGCGACCTCTTCCGTCGCGTCGAGATCTCCGTCGAGGTCCTCGGGCCCGACCGCCTCGTGCTCGCGCGCGAGCTCCGCCACCTCGCGCGACACTTCGAGCTCGCGCCCGGAGCCACGGGTCGCAAGCTCGTCCGCGACGACCGCGTCCACCACGAGCCACGCACCGTCGAGATCCCCACGCCTCTGTCCGAGCAGCGCGAGATCGCTTACCGCGTCGCCTATCAGCGCGTCGCGCACCCGCTCGACGCCGGCTTCGAGGAGGCGATCGTCGAAGGCGAGATCGTGATCGCCGAGGGGCTGCTCGCGCCTCCTCGAAGCGGCGCCGCTCTGGACGGAGCAGCGGCGCTCTCTCGGGATCCCGCGGCGCTGCGCACCGATCTACGCAGCGGCGGCGTGCTGCCCTGACACGCTCGTCGCAGCGGAGGTCGTCGTCGACGTACCTACATGCCCGCCGAGGTGTGCCTGCCGCGCACGCAAGAAGATGGGTGAATCGCCGTGGATTCACCTGGAACTGAGCCGTATCCACGCGCCCGCGGTACCTTCCGCAGGCTGGGCGAGCTCAGCTCGGCCCGCCCCTTGCTGTGAAGCTACCCAGGATGACCACCATGACCCATCGAGTCCGCGCTCGCGCATCGTTCTCCTCCGCCGCTCTCTTGCTCGTGCTCGGCGCCGCTTGCGGCAGCTCCCCCGAGAAGCTCGGCGATGCTTGCGATATCGACGATCAGGACTGCCCCGGCGACTACGTGTGCGCGCCCAAGGGCGACGAAGACGTCTGTCAGATTCCGAAGGGCGGCGCTTGCGAGCTCGGCGGCACCGACTGGTGCGTGGGCGACGCGAAGTGCCTCGACGACGGCAAAGGCAACGGGCTGTGTGCCACGGTCGTCGGTGAGGGTGGTGACTGCGATCCCGATCCCGCGTCCGGCGCGCTGTGCGACGAGGGCCTCAGCTGCGCCGAGCTGAGCTCGGGCGGAAACAAGTGCTTCAAGCCCGTCACGATGAAAGGCAAGGTCTTCGACGCCGTCTCCGAGGCGGCGATCGAGGGCGCGCACGTCATCGCCTTCGACGCGACGGCCACCGCTGTGACCGACGTCGCCATCTCCGACGCCGCCGGCAACTACGCCCTCACCGTGCCGGTGCCGCGAACCGCCGACGGTGCACCGGACCCCTCTGCGAGCTTCACGCTGCGCGCGAGCGCCCAGGACTATCAGACCTTCCCCGGTGGCCTGCGCACCGCGCTGCCGGTGAGCGGCGCCGCCTCGGCGACCGACGACGCTGGCTACACCATCCAGTCGACGCTCACCGACATCTCCCTCATCCCGCTGCCCGACGCCGAGAAGGGCAACGCCAGCATCTCCGGCAAGGTCGTCGCCGAAGACGATCTCGAGGACGGCGTGCTGGTCGTCGCCGAGAACGCCGAGGGCCGGGGCATCAGCGCGGTGAGCGATCGCGCGGGCCTCTACACGATCTTCAACGTGCCCGACGGCAGCTACACGGTGAAGGGCTACGCCGCGGGTCTGCAGGTCGACGCGGTCGACACCAGCGTCAGCAACAAGGCCGCCGTGAGCGGCGTCGACCTGCTCCAGTCGACCGACGGCCTCGGCACGGTGTCGGGCTCGGTGAACATCGTCAACGCTCCTGGAGGGTCGAGGACGAGCGTGGTGCTCGTCGTCCGCTCGACCTTCAGCGACACCTTCGTGCGAGGCGAGGTCCCCCGTGGGCTGCGCTCGCCGCTCGCGGGTGCGCCGAACGTGAGCGGAGGTTTCACGATCGAGGGCGTGCCCGAGGGCGAGTACGTCGCGCTCGCCGCCTTCGAGAACGACCTGCTCGTGCGTGATCCCGATCAGTGCCAGGGCGGCACCGAGATCGTCTACACCTCGATGGCCAAGCCCGGCAGCCAGGTCTCGCTCGACGCCTTCAAGATCACCGAGGCGCTCGCGGTCGTGGGCCCAGGCGCCGAGCAGCCCGAGGCCGTGACGAGCGCGCCGACCCTGCGCTGGGCCGACGACTCGAGCGAGGACTTCTACACGGTCGTCGTCTACGACGCCTACGGCGAGCTCGCCTGGTGCCGCTCCGACGCGCAGGTCAACGGTCAGGACTGCGACGGCGGCAACGTGCCTGGCGCGAACGGTGCGGGCAACGTCGAGGTCGCCTACGGCGGGCCGATGGAGCCGGGCATGTACTACCAGTTCCGTGTGACCTCCTGGCGCAGCACCGGCGGCGGCAACAACACCTGCGCGATCTCCGCGAGCGAAGATCTGCGCGGGGTGTTCTACGTCGACGTCGCGAACTGAGCGCCGACTCGCTCGCATGTGGCCGCGACCTTCCCCGGGGAGGTCGCGGCCGCGCCCGCGCCTCAGGTCTTCGCGCTCGCGACGCAGATCGCGACGAGCTTCTGCTCGGCGGCGATGCCCTTGAGCTTCGCCTCGAAGCGAGCGTGCTCCGCGCCCTCGACGATGGGCGCGACGCTGGGCTCGGCGGCTTGCTCCTCGGTCAAGACGAGCTGGCTCGCCGCGGCCTGGGCCTGCAGGCGCGCGGCGATGTTCACCGTCGTGCCGAAGTAGTCGAGCCGATCGTTGGCGCGCACCACCAGGCACGGCCCCGCGTAGGCTCCGAGCTTCACGCCCAGGCCGAGCTCGCCGTGCTTCGCGTCGTGCTCGGCGATCATCTCGAGGCCGGCGGCCGCGGCGCCCGCGAGCGAAGGGAAGCTCGCCATCACCGCGTCGCCCATCGTCTTGATCACGCCGCCGCCGTGCCTGCCGATGATCTCCGACATCAAGCGGAAGTGCTCCTCCACGATCGCGAAGGCACGCGCGTCGCCGACGCGCTCGTAGAGCGCCGTCGAGCCCACCAGATCGCTGAACAGGAGCGCGATGTGCCCCACGCGCAGCTCCACCCCCGAGGCCGGCGCCTCGGTCGCGAAGAGCCCCGAGAACTCGGGCATCGAAGCGATCACCGTGCCGAGCACCGCGTCCGACGACCACGAGCTGCGCTCGAGCAGCACCGCGACCTCGTCCTTCGTGCGGTTGTGCAGCGCGAGCACCGTGGGCTCGCCGTCTTTGGCTTCCCCCTCGTGGCGCACCGAGAGGCGCTCTTCGTCGACGTCGATCACCACGCGGGCGGGCCGCCGCTCGAGCTCGAGCTCCTCGCCCCCGCTCTGCCAGAGCGAGCGTACGAACGAGCTGCCCGTCGGCAGATCCGCGACGTGCTCGACCTGCGCGCCCGCGTCGGCGCGCAGCTGGGCGTACACGTGCGGCAGGAACGCAGGGCTCGAGGCGCAGTAGAGCTTGGGCTCCACGTGCCGCAGGGCCTCGTTGGGTGTGAACACCGCCTCGACGTGACGCGCGAAGTCGATCTCGTAGTCGATGCGACAGGCGCCGCAGTGCTGCGTCTCGCCGAGCTCGCCGAGGTGCGAAGCGAGGCCCGCGCCCACCTTGCAGACCGGGCAGTTGATCTGCCAGCGAAGGTCGGTGAGCCCGGCCTCGGTGGCGTGGAGGAAGGTGCGCAAGACCTCGCGTTTGTCGTGGCGCCAGCCGCGCGCGAGCTCGAAGGGCTTCATGCTCGCGACCTCGTCGTCCGGGGTGCGCACGAGGTGCTCGACCAAACGCTCCACGATCGTCTCGTCGAGCTGCCGCCCACGCAGGCGCTGCCTGCGCGTCGCCAGCAAGGTCTCGTCGAGCCCGACCCGATCCGCGGGTGCCGCGTCGCGAGGCGACTCGTCGATCAGTCGGCGCGCGCGCGCCATCGCAGGCTCGTCGTCGCGCTCTCCGTCGGTCGAGGCGCGCAGCGAGGCCGCACCCAGCACCCCCTGCGCGGCGTCGAAGTAGCGCTCGAGCGCGCGGGCGAACTTCAGCCTCTGGAACACGCCGATGACGAGCGGCGCCTCCACCCACGCCACGGCGCGCACGTGCGTACCCCCGCCGGGTGCGTCGTCGAGCGTCACGTCGAAGCCGCCGCGCGCCACCGGGCCCTTGCGGAAGCGCCGCTCGCCCTCCACGCGGCGCCCCTCGATCCACACGTAAGGCGGCTCGACCCACTCGAGCGCGATGCCGAGCTCGGTCGCGCGCGCGAGGCGCAGGTTCTTCTTGCCTTCGACGAGCCAGTCGTAGCGCGGCGGCGCGAGGCCCGCGGCGTGATCCCAGCGGTTCGTGTCGGCGACCACGGCCCACACGAGCGCGCGCGGCGCGTCGAAGACGCGCTCGAGCTCGGCTTGGTAGCGCCCCGCCATCGTGGGGCGGCAGCCTACCAGAGCAGCGCGACGGGGCCAGCGCTGCCGCCCGCGGAGCAGGGTCGCGATGCAGCGGCGCACCACGCGACCCATTCGTGCGCTGGGGAGATTCTCCCCACGAAAGCTCTCCTTGGGTCACGTCGACACGCGAACGCGCGAGCGTACGATCGGGGTGGCGAATGAGCCGGGCGCTCGCGACATCCAAGCACGTCGTTCCCACGCCACCTCGAGCCTCACCATGCTTCACCCCCGCTTCGCGCTCCTCGTGCTCAGCTCCGCCGTGTCCCTCTCCGTCGTCTTCGCCTGCTCGGTCGACGACTCTCCCTTCGGCGACACCGGCAGCGGCGCGGGCTCGGGCACCGGTGGCGCGCTCGGTGGCCTGCCCTGCGACGTCGCCGAGGTGCTCTCGAGCTGCGTGAGCTGTCACTCGGGCCAAAGCCCCTCGGGCGGCGTGCGCATCACCTCGCGCGCAGACCTCGCGGCACCTTCACCCGACGACGCCTCGCAGACCGTGGCGCAGCGCTCTCTCGCGCGCATGAGCTCGGCGACCGACCCGATGCCGCCGACGGGTCAGCTGCCCGCCACGCAGATCCAGGCCTTCCAGAGCTGGCTCACCGCCGGCATGCCCGAGGGCAGCTGCGAGGGCGTCGGGGGTGGTGGGCCCATCACGCTTACTTGCACCTCCAATCAACGCTGGCCGCTCGGCAACGAGGAGTCGCCCGACATGCGCCCGGGACTGGCCTGCATCGATTGCCACCTGAGCGGAGTCGCCGGTGAGAAGGGGCCGGACTTCCTCTTCGCGGGTACGGTCTTCCCCGGGCTGCACGACGAAGACGACTGCTTCGGCAGCACACCGACCGGCACGACCGTCGTCGTGACCGACGCGGTGGGCCGCGTGTTCGAGGTGGCCGTGAGGCCGCGAGGCAACTTCTACCAAGAGCCGCAGGCGGCGACCTTCCCCATCCGCGCCGAGGTGCGCCGCGACGGCAAGGTGCTCGCGATGAAGGACCCGGTGCAGTCCGGCGACTGCAACACCTGCCACACGGCCGAGGGCAAGGACGGCGCGCCGGGCCGGATCCTCGCTCCCTGAGGGGCAGTGCTCCCGAGGCGCTGCGCTCGCGAGGCGCTGCGCTCCCTGAGGCGCAGCGCTCCCGAGGCGCTGCGCTCGCGAGGCGCTGCGGCGCGATCCGTGCCACAGTCGCGGCATGGCTGAGACGGCTTGGATCGCAGGTGCGAGTGGCTTGGTCGGTGGTCACGCGCTCGACGCCCTGCTCGCGGAGGCGCGCGTCGATCGCGTCGTGTCCTTCGGCCGTCGCGAACTCGAGCGAACGCACGCCAAGCTGGAGCAGCGCCGCGTCGACTTCGCGAGCTTCGACGCGGGCGACGCGCCTTCGCCCGACGTCGCCGTGTGTACGCTCGGCACCACGATCAAGAAGGCCGGCTCGCAGGAGGCCTTCCGCGCCGTCGATCACGACGCCGTGCTCGCCTTCGCGCGCGCCGCGAAGCAGGCGGGTGCCTCGCGCTTCGTGGTCGTCACCGCGCTCGGCGCCGACGCGCGCTCGAGCGTCTTCTACAACCGCGTGAAGGGCGAGGTGGAGCGCGACCTCGAGGGGCTCGGCTTCGACGCGCTCGCGATCCTCCAGCCCTCACTCTTGCTCGGCGATCGGCAGGAGCGCCGCTTCGGAGAGCACCTCGCGATCGTGGCCTCGCGCACGCTCGCGCCGATCCTGCGTCCCTTCGGTGCGCGCCCCATCGAGGCCGAGCTCGTCGGCCGCGCCGCGGCGCGCCTCGCGCTCGACGCCGCGCCCGGCGTGGTGCGCCACCCCTCGGGCGAGCTGCACGCGCTCGGGGCCTGAGCGCGCCCGTCCGTCACGCAACGTCGCGTCTTCGCCGTGCGTCGGCGATGGATCCTTTCCGCGTCTCGCGCGTAGAGGGGCGTACCATCCGGCCGGTCATCGGGAGGACGCAGGCATGAAGCTGGGCAAGTGGACCGTGGGCCTCGGGCTCGCGGCGAGTACGTGGCTGGGCAGCGCGGAGGCCGAGGCCTTCTGCGGCTTCTACGTGAGCGGCGCCGACGCGAAGCTCTTCAACAACGCCACGCAGGTCGTGCTCATGCGCGATGGCATCCGCACGGTGCTGTCGATGCAGAACGACTACGAGGGGCCGCCTTCGGCCTTCGCGATGGTCGTGCCCGTGCCCGTCGTGCTCCAGGAGGAGAACGTGAAGACCCTCCCGCGGGAGATCTTCGCCAAGGTGGACCAGCTCGCCGCGCCGAGGCTCGTCGAATACTGGGAGCAGGACCCGTGCGCGGCGCGCGTCCGGCCCGAGGCGCTGCCCGCACCTGCCGGGGCGGCGAAGGCCGCGCGCTCGATGGAAGAGGGCGCGAGCGCCGACTACGGTGTGAAGATCGAGGCGCAGTTCTCGGTCGGCGAGTACGAAATCGTCATCCTGAGCGCCGAAGACTCGGGCGGGCTCGACCGCTGGCTGCGCGACAACCAGTACAAGATCCCTGAGGGCGCCGAGCCGGTGCTGCGCCCCTACGTGGCGGCGAACATGAAGTTCTTCGTCGCGAAGGTGAACACCGACAAGGTCACGTTCGAGACCGTGGACGGGAAGCGCCGCGCGAAGCTGTCGCCATTGCGCTTCCACTACGACGACGACCGCTTCAGCCTGCCCGTGCGCCTCGGCCTGCTCAACTCGGGCGGCACGCAGGACCTCATCGTGCACGTGCTGTCGCCGGGCAAGCGCTACGAGGTCGCCAACTATCCCAACGTCACGATCCCGACGAACATCGACCTCGACGAGAAGGCGATCGACAAGTTCGGATCGTTCTACGCGGACCTCTTCGATCGCACCCTCGAGAAGAACCCGAAGGCCGTCGTCACCGAGTACGCGTGGGACTCGGCGAGCTGCGACCCCTGCCCGACGCCTCCGCTCCAGCACGGCGAGCTCATGACGCTCGGCGCCGACGTGATCGCCGGCGACGACGCCTCGCGCCCGCGCGTGCCGATCGTCACGGCGGACTTCTCCAAGTCCTCGGGCGCGTCCCCGGGCCGAGATGACGACTTCGGGGCACCTCGGCCCAGGCGAGGGCAGGGCATGCTCGGCCCGGTCCGCGCGTGTTATGCCGAGGTGCTCGCCGAGGACAAAGCGGCCGAGGGCAAGGTCGAGGTCAGCTATCAGGTCGGCCCCCAGCAGACGCCCACGGGCGTCGCGGTGCGCGTGAGCGGCAAGCTCCCGTCGAAGCTCGGCGAGTGCGTGAAGTCGCGGTCCGCGAGCATGAACCTCTACGGAGAGGCCCCGGGCCCCGGGAAGCTCGCGGCGGACCTGCGCTCGATCCCCCAGCCGCCGAGCATGAACTTCGTCCTGACGAGGCTGCACGCCCGCTACACGAAGGACTCGCTCGGCGAGGACCTCGTCTTCCGCGAGGCACCGCCCATCGCCGGCGGGCGCGAGTTCATGAGCGAGGGCAAGAAGCTCGAGCGTGGTGCGTCCGTGATGAAGCACGGCGCGAGCAACTTCCAAGGGCGTTACGCCATCCGTCATCTCTGGGACGGACCGATCAAGTGCGACAACCCCGTACGAGGCGTGTGGGGCGGGCCGCCCGCCGGCAAGCAGCAGAAGACGCAGTCGGCGCTCGACCTCGCCTTCGCACCTCGCGGCAAGACGGACTTCGCGAGCCTCGTCGTGCAGGACGTACCCGAGATCGGGCTCACGGGCATCGGCCCGGGGCGCGTCGATCCGGTCGCGTACCAGCGGGCGAAGCGCAAAGCGAAGGAGGCTGCCGAGGCCGCTGCGGGTGTGACGGACACGGGCGCGAAGACGGACGTTCCGCCCGAGGGTGGCGGATGCGGCTGCGTCGTCGCTGGCGGCGGCGATCACGAGCGAGGCGCCGCTGGCGTGTTCGCGGCGCTCGCGGCCGCGTTCGCCTACCTGGGGAGGCGCCGTCGGTCGTGAGATACGGCGCGCTGCTCTCGTCGCTCGTGCTCGCCGCCGCGGCGGTGGCCTGCTTCGGCGACCAGCAGCGCGCCGAGCTCGAGGCCGCTCGGGGCTCGGACGCAGCCGCCGAGCCGGCGCTCGCCGCCGCGGCGCGACCCGTCGAGGCCGACGCTACGCACGTCGCGCGCCTCCCGGTCGACGCGGTGCGCTTCGCGCCTTCGCAGGTCGAGATCGTCGGGGCGGGTCGGCGCTCGGGTCACGAGCTCGGCGACGTCGAGCGCTGCGACGGCTGCCACTCCGGGGTCGTGGCGAGCTTCCGGAAGAGCGCGCACGCGCACGCTTCGTTCGGCAACCCGCTCTACCGCGCGGCCGTGGAGCGCTTCCGCGACGCCGAGGGCGCGGTCGCGAGCCGCTTCTGCGGTGGATGCCACGACCCCGCGCTGCTCGTCGACGGCGCGCTCGACGAGCCCGTCGAGCCCGACGATCCGCGCGCCTACGCGGGCGTGAGCTGCTCCGTCTGCCATTCGATCGTCGAGCTCCGTCCGGGCGGGAACGCGGGCTACACGCTCGATGCTTCGCCCATCCCCATCCCCGACCTCGACGACGAGGCCAGCATCCGCGCGCACGTCGCGCGCGTGAAGCCCGCGCCGCTGCGCGACGGCTCGCTCTGCACCGCGTGCCACAAGGCCTTCCTCTCCGAGGCCACCGGTCACCCACACTTCATCGGCGGCGCCGACGACGTGCTCCCGTGGCGCCGCAGCGCCTTCGCCGGCTCGCACGCCGAGCGCATCGACGTCCCCGTCGCGCAGGCGGACTGCCGCGGTTGCCACATGCAGCTCGACGAGGCGCGCGACTACGACGTCTCTGCACACGACGGCCTGTTGCGCTCGCACGGCGTGCGCGGTGGCCACACCTTGCTCGCGGCCATGCGGCGCGACGACGACGAGCTCGAGCGGATCGCCGAGACGATGCGCGAGGCCGTGCGCCTCGACATCCCCGTGGCCCGCTCGGAGGCGGGCGAGCCCGCGCTCCCGGCCGAGCGGCTCACGCTCGAGCCCGGTGCGCGGGTCGAGGTCGACGTCGTCGTGAAGAACCTGGGCGTCGGGCACCGCTTCCCCGGGGGCACGATCGATCTCGCCGACACGTGGATCGAGGTCGAGTTCGTCGATGCGCTCGGCGAGGTCCTCGCTTCCTCGGGCGCGCGCCACGCGAGCTCGGGCCGCGATCCGGAGGCGCATCGCCTCCACGCACGCCTCGTCGACGACGAGGGACGACCGCTCGAGACCCACGAGGTGGAGGCCTTCCGCGCCTCGGCCTACGACCACACGGTCGCGCCCCGCGACGCGCGTGTCGTGCGCTACGCCTTCACGGTGCCGCTCGACGCCACCTCGCGTGGTCCGCTCGCGGTCCGCGCGGCGCTCCGCTACCGAGCGCGCACGCTCGAGGCGAGCACGCTCGCCTGCGACGAGCACCGCAGCGCCCGCGGGCAGGCCTTCGCGCGTCACTCGGGCCTCGACGCCTGCGTCGAGCCTCCGATCGTCGAGCTCGCGCAGGCGGAGGTGCGCTTCGATCCCGAGGGCGTGGTCGTGGTGGAGCCGACGCTCGGCGATCGGCTCGCCGATCACGGTCAGGCCATGCTGCACGCCGTCCAAGAGGAGCTCGAGCTCGCGCGCCCGAGCCTCGAGGCCGCGCTCTCGATCGCCGAGGCCGAGGGCGACGACCTGCGCGCCGCGCGTGCCCTCCACCTGCTCGGCGACCTCGAGGGCCGCCTCGGTCGCGTCGACGACGCGATGCGCACGCTCGACCGCGCCGAAGCGCTCGCCCCGGGGCACCCCGCGATCGGCTACGCGCGCGGGCGCTCGCTCGCGCAGGTGTGGCGCTTCGATCGCGCGGTGCCCTACTACGAGACCGCGGCGCTCGGCGCGCCGAAGGACGAGCTCGCCTGGGCTGCGCTCGCGATCGCGAGGAGCAGCGCCGGCGATCAGCGGGGCGCGCTCGAGGCCACCATGCGCGGGCTCACGCTCGCGCCTCGGCAGCCGGATCTGCTGCGCGTGCAGGCCCTCGCGCTCCGCGCGCTCGATCCGGGCGGCCTCGGCACCGAGCTCGCCTGGCTCGAGCAGCTCGCCCACCGGACGGCCGACGCGGCGCCCGCGCTGAGGCGGCGCTGCGCCGACCGCGTCCCGGGCTGCGATCGCGAGCGCGAGCCCGTGCACGTGCACGAGCTCAGGCCGCGGCGCTGACGCTCACTGCGCGATGCTGCGCAGATCGAGCATCTCTTCGACGCTCGGCACGACGATGAGCTCGCAGCGTCGGTTCTTCATGCGGCCATCTGCGCCCGCGTTGTCTGCGACCGGATCGGTGTCGCCGAAGCCCGCGGCGCTCCAGTTCTTGGCGGGCAGGCTCGTCTCCTTGTCGTCGACGAGATACAGCAAGACCTCGCGCGCGCGCATGAGCGACAGGCCCCAGTTGTCGCGGAAGGTACCGCGGTAGGCCTGCGAGTCGGTGTGCCCCGACACCTGGTACTGGCGCGAGAGCAAGGAGCTGTCGGCGCGGATGACCTGCGCGACCTTCGTGAGGATCTCCTTGCCCTCCTTCTTCAGCGTCTCCTTGCCGGAGTCGAAGAGCACGTCGCCAGGCAGCGAGATCACCATGCGGTTGTTGCGGATGTTCACCGCGAGGCCGAGCTTGGTGAGCTCGTCGAGCTTCTTCCTCAAGGTCTCGAAGCGCGCCTTGATCTGCTCGAGCTGGCGCGCCTTCGCCTGGTACTCCGCGAGCGCCTTCTGCTGCTGCTCCACGGTGAGCGAGAGCTGGCTGAGCTTGTCGCCCGAGGCGTCGAGGCTCGTCTTCAGGTTGGAGATGTCGACGCCCGCGTCCTGGAGCTGCTTGGTGAGCGCCATCACGCGCTGACGCTCCGCCTCGAGCTCGGCCTGGAGCTGCGTCTGCGTGGCTTGGCTCCTGCGCTCGAGCTCACCGTACTTGGCGAGCTGGGCCTGCCACTCGTCTTCGGAGTAGCCACAGGCGGTGCTCAGCGCGGCGAGCAACCCGAGCGTCATCAGCTTGCGGAAGAGCATGCTTCGATCTCCTCTGGATGATTGGATGTGCAAACGACTGGTTGGATGTGCAAACGAAAGAGTGCGCCGGAGTCGTGCCTACTCTCGCATACCTTCATCCCCGGCACAGCTCTCGCGAGGGCCGGCCCCGCCCAGCGCTCCGGCCAGCGCCGGCCTTGCGAACCCGGCACCCGGGCAGCACATTCCGCGGCGAGGATCCGTACGAGCGCGATGCGTCTACTGCCGCCACACTTCTACGCCCGCGACGCTCGCGAAGTGGCCGTCGACCTGCTCGGCTGCGAGCTCCACCTCGGCGAGGTCGCGCTGCGCATCACCGAGGTCGAGGCCTACTGCTGGCCCGACGACTCCGCCAACCACTGCCACCGAGGGCGCACGCCGCGCAACGCGCCCATGTGGGGACCCGGCGGGCGGGCCTACGTGTACCTCTGCTACGGCCTGCACCAGATGCTCAACGTCGTGACCAACGCCGAAGGAGAGGGCGCGGCGGTGCTCATCCGCGCCTGCGAGCCGGTGCGTGGGCTGGATGTCGTGCGCGCGCGTCGAGCCGGGCGTGACGGGCCGGCGCTGCTCACCGGGCCGGGCAAGGTCGGCGCCGCGCTGGGGCTCGACACCTCCTGGAGCGGACACGTGCTGCACGAGCCGGGCGGGCTCGAGCTCCGTGAGGGCAGGGCGCCGGAGGCGATCGCCGTCGGTCCACGCGTCGGCGTCGACTACGCCGAGGCGCGACATCGCGAGGCGCCCTGGCGCTACGCCGTCGCGGGCTCGCGCTGGGTCAGCCAGCCGAAGGGCCTCAGGCCGACGAGCCGGCCCGAGCTCGAGCGCGGCTTCGTGCTGGGCGCGCGCAGCGCTGCGGATCTGCGCTGAGCGCGAGGCGCCGGGGCCCCGGAACGCGGAGAGCGATGGAACACGACGAGGGAGCCAGGCTCTCGCCTGCTCCCTCTCGTCATCGCCGCGAGGGCTGCCTCCTCAGGGGAGGCAGCGGCTCACTCCGCCTTGGCGGCAGCGGCCTTGTGCGCCGCGCGCGCGAGGCGCGACTTGAGGCGCGAGGCGCGCTTCGTCGGGATCGCACCGCGCTTGGCAGCCTTGTCGAGCTTGCTCTGCGACGCCTGGACCTTGGCGGCCGCCTCGTCGCCGCCCTGGATGGCAGCGCGGGTCTTCTTCAGGTCGGTGCGGAGCGAGCTCTTGACCGAGCGGTTACGCTCGGTGCGGGTGATGCGCTGACGGTTGCGCTTCTCGGCGGATGCGTGATTGGCCATGACGAAAACGACTCCTACTTCGACTGCGGCGCCGCGACGGGCTTGGAATCGGCGGCGGTCGCCGAGTAGCCCTCGGGGTGGATGGCGAACGCAGGCGTGCCGTTGGCGCGGTTCAGGCGCTTGGTCTTGACGCCGGCCTTGCGCTGCTTGCGTTGACGGATACGGGACGTCTGCTGCGTTGCGGAAACCATGGGGACGCGCACTCTAGTCGGGCGCTGGCTTCTGTCAAACTGATCGTGGGCGCAGTGGCGACGATTCGTGCTACGGGCGCCGCCAGCGAGGCCTTTTCGGCAGGTTCTCGGCCCTGTCGGGCGAAGCCGCCGGCACCCGCCTGGCAGCCCCGCCTCAGTAGACGTCGCGCTGGTAGCGCCCGCTCTCGGCCATCGCGGCGAGCTCGGCGCGTGCGTTCGCGTCGGTCTTGCCGAGGTGCGTGCGCAGGATCGACACGAGCGCCTCGTGCACGTCGGGCGCCATGCGCGAGGCGTTGCCGCACACGTAGATCACGGCGCCCTCGGCGATCCACGCCGCGAGCTCGCGGCCGCGCTCGAGCATGCGGTGCTGCACGTAGCGTTTGTCCGCTTGGTCGCGCGAGAACGCGAGGTCGAGGTGCGCGAGCGTGCCCTCACGCGCGTAGGCCTCGAGCTCGTCGCCGTAGAAGTAGTCGTGCGCGCGGCTGCGCGCGCCGGAGAAGAGCCACGCGCTCCGCTTGGCGCCGTCGAGCTTGCGCTCCTGCAGGAAGGCGCGGAACGGCGCGAGGCCGGTGCCGGGGCCGATCATCACGATGCGCGTCGGCGCCGGCACGAGGCGGAAGCTCGGCGTCTTGTGCAGGTAGGCCGGGATCATCGAGCCCACCGGCAGGCGCTCGGCGATCTGCTTCGAAGCGACACCCCAGCGGCGCGTTCCCGAGAGCTGGTACTCGAGGATGTCGACCATGAGGTGCACCTCGCCGGGGTAGGCGCGAGGGCTCGACGCGACCGAGTAGAGGCGTGGCGCGAGCGGTCGCAGGTGATCGACCAGCTCCGCGGGCGAGAGCTTCTTCGGGCTCGCTTCGAGCAAGTCCACCACGTGTGAGCGCTCGATCAACGCCTGGCGCTCCTCGTTGGGCAGCGGCCCACGCAGCACCTCGACGAGACGCACGTCGACGTGCTGGATCTCCAGCCGGCGCGTGAGCGCGTCGCGCAGCGTCGTGTCGAGCCCACCGAGCGTGACGCGCGCGTCGAGCGCCACGGCCCCCGCCTTCGCCACGGCCTCGACGAGCGCGGGATCGTTCTCGGCCCAGAGGCCGATCGAGTCGCCCGGTGCGAAGGGCAGGGGCGCGCCCGCGGTCGAGAGCGCGACGTGGTGCACGCGCTTCTGAGAGCCCTCTCCGCCGAGGCGGCGGTTGTCGATCACCCGCAGCACCACGGGGTTGCGGCGCGTGCCGGGCTCGTCGAGCCCGACGGGCGTCTCGAGCGAGGGCATGTCGACGCTGGGCGGCGGCGCCGAGGCGGTGGCCGCAGCACGCGGCGTGGCGAGCTCCACGAGCGTCTGGGTGACGCGCGCGAGCCATGCGTCGAAGGGGTCGTCGTAGTCGACGTCGCAGTCCTGCCGATCGACGAGGCGCGTCGCGCCGAGCGCGCCGAGGCGCTCGTCGAAGTCGCGGCCGCACTTCGCGAAGTGGTCGTAGGTCGTGTCGCCCAGCGCGCAGACCGAGAACGAGAGCCGCGGCAGGGGCGGGCACTTCTTCATGAGGAAGGCGTGCAGCGCCTCGGCGTTCGAGGGCGGATCGCCGTTGCCGTAGGTGCTCGTGATCACGAGCAGGCGCTCGAGCTTCTCGAGGTCCGGCCCGGCGAAGTCCATCATGTCGATGACCTTCGCGGGCAGGCCGGCCTTCGCGAGCGCCTCACCCGCGCGCTTGGCGAGGCTCTGAGCGTTTCCAGACTCGGTGCCGAAGAGGACGAAGACGGGCTGCATGGCTTGGGCGCTCGCGCGCTGCGAGCGCTCTTGCCATAGGTGCAGAGGCCCGTCACGGAAAGGGGGCGTGGGCTCGTGACGCGCCCCTCGCTCCGTGCGGCCTCAGCGCTTCGACTTGGCCGGCTTGGGGTGCTTCTGGAGCTTGGCCGCCTTCTTCTCGGCCTTGCCGGCGGCCTTGTGCGCCTTGGCGGCCTTCTTGACGGCCTTCTCGGTCGACTTGTCGGCCTTCTTGGACTTCTTGGACTCGTCGGCCTTCTTGGACTTCTTGGGCTCGTCGGCCTTCTTGGACTTGTCGGCCTTCTTGGGTTTGTCAGCCTTCTTGGACTTGTCGGCCTTCTTGGGCTTCTTGGGCTTCTTGGGCTCGTCGGCCTTCTCGGTCGACTTGTCGGCCTTCTTGGACTTCTTGGGCTCGTCGGCCTTCTTGGGCTTCTCGGGCTTCGCGGCCTTCTTGGTGGACTTCGCCGCCTTCGCGAGCGCCGCGGCGGCCTGCTGCTCCGCCTCGAGCGCCTCGCGTTCGGCCTTCTCGCCCTTGGTCTCGACCTGCTCGGGCTCGCTCGCCTTCTTGCGCTTCTTCGCGCTCGGCTTCTTCGACTTCGCGCGTTTGCCGAAGAAGGCGAGCATCGGGTCGAAGTAGAAGTCGGCCCAACCCTGCTGGTACTTGTCGCCTTGGCCCTCGGGGATCTCCTCGTGCACGAGCGTGAGCAGCGTGTCCTCGTCGTCGACCTGCTCGAGCAGGACCTCGAGCTTGGAGTCGGGGGCGTTGCCGAACTCGGTCGTGCGCCACGTCATCGCGATGCGAGCGTTCGGCTCGAGCGCGGTGATCTCGCCTGAGATGTAGCCATCCCACGCGCTGTGTTTGGCGCCGACGCGCGGCTCGATCGTCGCGGGCGCGCCGGTCATGGCGCTGTGGGAGGCGCTGGAGAGCCAAGCTTCGTAGATCGCCTCGGGGCGGGCGCCGATCTCGACGCAGAGGACGCGTTTCTCGGTGGGCATGCACGCGATGCTACGGAGTGCGCGCGGCCGGGGCCAGTACGCGGCGGAAGGCGCGCGTCGCGTGTCGGCCCAGGGCGCCCTTCGACCGACCTGCCGCCTCACGCACCGCGCCAGGGGGCGCAGCGCGCCTCATCACTCCTCTGAGCCTGCGTCCGCCTGCTCGGGTGGAGGCGCGACCAGGATCTGCGGCGGCCGGGTGAGCGCCTCGGCGACGGCCCGGCGGATGTCGGGCAGGGCGAGGTTCAGCATGCGCGTCGCGAGCTGATCGGCGACATCCCTTCGGTGATCGGGGAGCTCGTCGTCGAGGCTCAGCTCCTTCTTGACCCAGCCGCGCGAGGAGGTCATCTCGGCTCGATACCGCTGCCTGAAGAAGGGCACGATGCCTCGCGTGTCGAAGCGGAGGGTGCTCTCGTCCCCGCCCTTCTCGGCGACGAGCACCCGGGGTGCCGTGCGCAGATCGCGCACCGAGACCTCGAAGTCGACCGAGTGCTGCGTGTCCACCTCGACCAGACCCAGGAACGCGAGCGGGAGGATGAAGACCGCGCCCGTGACATAGAGCGCGACGGCTGCGCCCGGGGTGTAGTCGCCGGACACGGCGTAGTCCTTCACCTGGAAGGTCACGAGCATCGGTGGCTGGAGCGTGCTCTGCTCGCCTCCCATCGCGAGCGTGAGGCTGTCGATTCCGTGGCGGCTGAGCACGCCTTGGATCGCCTCGTCCAGCGGTAGAAAGGCTACTTGCGCGTCGTTCGCCGCGACCACGAGCGTGGCGCCCGGGGCAGGAGCTTGCGCGACCAGCGATACGCGGTCGGCGACGCTCGCGCCCACGCAGCCCGTCAGTGGAACCACGGCGAGCAGCAGCGCCGAGGCCAGAGCGGAGAGAGCTCGATGTTGCACGGAGGCTCGACCGGATGGGACGTGATGCATGGTGGTGCAAATTGTTCGAGCCGGCGGGGGCGTACGTCGACGCCGAGGCCCTCGCTCGGTCTGCCGTGGGCTCGAGCGGGTGCGTGAGTACGACGAGACGCCGCCGCGCCGTCGCGCGGATGGACTGCGGGTGTCACAGCCCACCCGCGCGGCTCGGCGACGTTCGTGGTCGATGAAGAGAGTCTGGCGCGCACGGCTGACCCTGCCGCTCGTCTCCGAGTAGCAGGGGCGCAGCTCAGTCCGTCGCGACCTTCTTGCACTGAAGCTGCGCCGGGTCGCTGGCCGGCTTGCAGTGCCACAGCTCGCCGTACTGCCTCATGAACCCAGCTTGGTCCTTCGTCACCATGTAGCCGCCGCCTTCGACCGGTTGGATGCCCCGGTAGCCACTGGCACAGCCTGCAGCCGAGAGCGCGATGAGCGCGACGACTGCGCTCCGCACGACCGACCCGAGAGACTTCTGGCTCTTCATTGCTCGACTACCTCCACGGGCTTGCACTCGGTGGCCTGGCCCTCGATCGGGCAGAGCCAGATCTTGCCGTCGGCCGACAGGAAGCCTTGCTTCATGCCGACCACGTAGACCTCCTTGCCCGAGGGAGCGAGCGCGCTGCTCTGCCAGCTCGACGAGCAGCCAGTGCTGAGCGCCGCGAGCGCTGCGCACGCAGCGAGTACCCATGAAGTCTTGAACGACATTCGCATCCTCATTACTGTTCCTTTCCGTTGACCTCTACGTCGACGAGCCGCGATGCATACCTTGCCTCGCCCGAGTCGAACGCGAACCACGTCGTCGCCCGGGCTGGGACGTGGCGAAACTCGGTGCAGAGGGCCGAGATCCCCCGGCTCACGCAGCAGCGTGAGTCGTCGCGACACGCGTGGAACCCGCCATCCCCCGCGCCCACGTTCGTTGACGG
This sequence comes from uncultured Polyangiaceae bacterium, assembly GCA_938004785.1. Lineage (GTDB taxonomy): Bacteria > Myxococcota_A > Polyangia > Polyangiales > Polyangiaceae > CALKVW01. The sequence continues at coordinate 30,952 of CALKVW010000068.1, read as the reverse complement.
GCCACAGATGAGCACGGCGAGGCATCTTCGTCGAGCAACTTTCGTCGCTTCACCTACGAGATCAGCCTCGGACGCCCGCCGAGCTTGCCTCCCGGTCGCTCACGCGCGAGAGCACGCCGCGTGTCGAGCAGAGGCAAGCCGTACCGAACGGTCGTGGTCGAGGGTTACGAGATCCTCATCGGGCGAGGCAGCGAGGAGAACGACGAGCTCTCGCTCCGCATCGCCCAGCCAGACGACGTGTGGCTGCACGTCGCCGGCGGCATCCCGGGCAGCCACGTCGTCGTGCGCAACCCGGAGCGCGTCGAGGTGCCGCGCGCGGTCGTCGAGGCGGCCGCGTCCTACGCTGCCTGGTACTCCAAGGCGCGCGGCGCGCCTCGGGTCGAGGTGCACGTCTGCCGCGGGCGCGACGTGAGCAAACCACGGGGCGCGCCCGCGGGGCTCGTCGAGCTCGCGAGGTGGAAGAGCCTCAAGGTCGCGCCGGCCCAGCCGGCAGGGGGCGACGAGGGCGAGAGCGCCGAGGCCGGCGGCGCGAGGGGCGGCGGCAAGGGCCGGGCGAAGCGCTGAGGCGCGGAGGCCGGCGGCGCAGCCGTGCTCGGCGCCTGCCCACGAGCGGGCACGGACAAAAAACGAAGCGCCTGCTCGACGGTGGGGGGGGAACCCGTCGCAGGCGCTTCGTCCCCCATGTTGCAGCTCACGTGCCAGCGGCCAGCTGCCGCGAGAACTCGCGGCGAATCGGCGAAACGGCGCCCGCGCTCGCGCCCGCGGTCGTGCAGATCTGAAAGCTCGGCCTGGCAGAAGCGAAAGCCACGCAGCCCGCCCAACGCCCGCCGAGGAGCGCCGCGCGGCCCGCCGGTCAGGCCTTCAGTGCGCTTCCGCCCAGCTCTTGCCCCAGCGCACGTCGACCACGAGCGGCACGTCGAGCTTCACGACGCCCTCCATCGCGGCGCGCACTTTCGCCGCGGCCTCCTCGGCGAGCGCCGCGGGCACCTCGAAGCAGAGCTCGTCGTGCACCGTGAGCACCATGCGTGCGCCGGGTACGGCGGGCTCGCGCAGCGCGACCATGGCGCGTTTGAGGATGTCGGCGGCGGTGCCTTGGATCGGTGTGTTCTGCGCGATGCGTTCGGCTTGAGCGCGGCGCATGCGGTCGGAGCTGCGCAGATCCTTGAGCACACGCAGCCTACCGAGCAGCGTGCGCACCTCGCCGGACTTGCGTGCGTCTTCGAGCGTGCGCCTCAAGAAGCGCGCGACGCCTTCGTAACGCTCGAAATAGCGCTCGATGAAATCGGCGGCCTCTTTGCGTGGGATGCCGAGGCGTTTGCTGAGCGCGACTTCGCCCATGCCGTAGATGACACCGAAGTTCACCGTCTTGCTCTTGCGGCGCATGTCGCCGGTGACCTCGTCGGCCTTCACACCGAAGACTTCCATCGCGGTGCGCACGTGCACGTCTTGCCCGGTCTGGAAGGCTTCGACCATGACCGGATCGTGCGAGAGGTGCGCGAGCACACGCAGCTCGATCTGCGAGTAGTCGGCCGAGAGAAACACGGAGCCCTCGGGTGCCACGAAGGCGCGGCGGATCTGTTTACCGAGGTCGGTGCGGATCGGGATGTTCTGCAGGTTCGGGTCTTCGCTCGAGATGCGCCCCGTCGCGGCGACGGCTTGTCGCCAGTGGCCGTGGATGCGCCCCGTCTCGGGGTGCACGAGCTTCGGGAGCGCGTCGACGTAGGTGCCCTTGAGCTTGGCGATCGCGCGGTGCTCGAGCACGAGGCCGGGCAGAGCGTGATCGTCGCTCACCGCTTCGAGAGCCTCGGCGTCGGTGGAGCGACCGGTCTTGGTCTTCTTCGTCGCTTTGAGTCCGAGCTCGTCGAAGAGGATCGTCTCGAGCTGCTTCGGTGAGCCGAGGTTCAGCTCGGGGTGCCCGCATGCTTCGCGCGCGGCGAGCTCGAGGCGCGCGAGCTCCTTGGTCATGATCGCATCGAGCTCGCCGAGCACCTGGCGATCGACGAGCACGCCCGCCTCCTCGAGGTCGGCCAGCACGGTGGCGAGCGGCAGCTCGAGCTCGCGGAAGAGCGGGTCGACCTGCGCCTCGCTGAGCTTCGCCGCCTGGCGTTCTTCGAGGCGAAGGATCGTATCGGCTTGCGCTGCGCACCAGGTGGCGACCTCGTCGACCGTGAGCTCGTCGAGCTCGGGCTGCGCTTTGCCACGCTGCTTGGGGGCGATCTCGTCGTAGCCGCGCAGCTCCACACCCGCGTCGCGCAGCGCGACGCTCACGAGATCGTTCGCCGCCTCCGGGTCGAGCAAGTACGACGCGAGCATCGTGTCGTGGCGCACACCCGCGAGGTGCACGCCGAGCCTGCGCAAGACGATATCGGCGCGGCCGAGATCGTGGCCGATCTTGGCGAGCTTCGGATCCTCGAGCAGCGCCTTCGCGAGCGCGACGAAGCGCGCGGCGCCGAGCTGCACGGGCGCGCCGAGCAAGCGGTGGGCGAGCGGCACGTAGCTCGCGCGGCCCTTGCCGGAAGAGATCGACATCCCGACGAGGCTCGCGCGCATCGCGTCGCCGCTCGTCGTATGCGCGACGAAGCCGAAGGCGCCCGCGTTGCGTGCTTCGCCGAGCAGCGACACGACCTCGCTCTCGCTGAGCGCGACGGCGTAGCTCGTTTCGATCTGCTCGAGCTGCTTCGGCTTCACCTCGTCGTCTTTCGGGAGCGCGCCCGCGTGGCGGTGGAAGCCGAGCTCGGTGAAGAGCGCGCGCAGGCGAGGCACGTCGCCGCCGTCGTAATGGAGCTTCTCGCGGTCGAGCGTGACGGGCGCGTCTTCGCGCAGCGTGACGAGCTGGCGCGAGAGCTCTGCGTCCTTGCGGTTGGCGAGGAGCGACTCCCGGATCTTGGCGCGCTTCACCTCGTCGATGCGCGCGTAGAGCGTGTCGATATCGCCGAACTGCTGCAAGAGCTCGGCGGCCGTCTTGGCGCCGACGCCCGGCACGCCGGGCACGTTGTCGGAGCTGTCGCCCACGAGCGCGAGCAGGTCGCGCACCTGCGACGGCGGCACCGCGAACTTCGTTTCGACCTCGGGCGGGCCGTAGACGCGGTCGCGCATCGCGTCCCACATGACGCAGCGATCGTCGACGAGCTGCATGAGGTCCTTGTCGGCCGAGGCGATCACCACGAAGAGCCCCGCGGCTTTGGCCTGCGTCGCGATGGCGGCGATCGTGTCGTCGGCCTCGAAGCCTTCGGCGACCAGCGTCGGGATGCGGTAGGCCTCGACGACCTCTTTGCAGCGGATCATCTGCTGGCGCAGGTCTTCCGGGGGCGGCGGGCGGTGCGCCTTGTAGTTCTCGTCGAGCTCGGCGCGGAAGTTGTTGCCGCCTTCCATCGCGACGCCGAGCAGCGCGGGTTTGCGCTCGCCGACGAGCTTCTGGAGCATGTTCACGGTGCCGAAGACGGCGTTGGTCGGCTCACCGGTGGGGCTCGAGAGCGGGCCTATCGCGTGGTAGGCGCGGAAGACGTAGCCCGAGAGATCGACGAGGTAGAGCACGTCGGGTGCGCCGGGCGGAGGCAGCTCGGTGGGTCGCGACATGCGCCACGTGTACCGCGACGAGCGGCGTACCGCGAGCGCGCCGGACGCGGCGCGTGCTGCTCAGCGTACCGCGAGCACGACGACCCGCCCGGTGGGGCGCAGCACCGTTCGAAGGTGCTCGCATCGGAACGCGCGCAGCTGCTTCTTGGCGTCGCGCAGCTCTTCGTCGGCCTTCGCGCCCTTGATGTAGACGAGCCTGCCTCCCGCCCTCGCGAAGGGCGCCGTCCAGCCGAGCAGGGTCGAGAGCTTGCCGACGGCGCGCGCGGTGACGGCGTCGAAGGCGTGGCCGAGCTTGCCCTGCGCCAGCTCCTCGGCGCGGCCCCACACGCACTTCACGTTCGCGAGCTCGAGCGCCTTCGCGGCGCCCGCGAGGAAGGCGACCTTCTTCTCGGTGGCGTCGAGCAGCACGACCGCCAGATCCGGCCGCGCGATCGCGAGCGGGATGCCTGGCACGCCGCCGCCCGAGCCGACGTCGATCACCCGCGCGCCGGCCGGCAAGTCGGCGAGCTCGGGCACGATCGACAGGCTGTCGAGCACGTGGCGCGACCAGGCCTCGCTGGGATCGGTGATCGCCGTGAGGTTCATCTGCTCGTTCATCGCGAGCAGGAGCGCGAGGTAGGCGCCGAGCTTCGTGACTTGCGCGGGCGTGAGCGTGAGCCCGAGCTCAGCGAGGCGCGGAGCAAGATCGTCTGGGGCCTCGAGCGGCGCGACCTCGGGCAGCGGAAGGTGCGGCCTCGTCTGCTCGGCGCTCACGGGCTCACCTCGTGACCATCGCGCGTGTGATCGTGAGCTCGACGGTCGAGCCGCCTCGACCGAGCGTCACGTTCACGGTGGATCCCTCGGGGCCTCGCAGGAGCTGCACGCACTGCGACACCGTGTAGCCCTCCGCGCTCCGGCCGTCGATGCGCTCGATGCGATCGCCCGCCTGCATGCCCGCGCTCGCAGCGGGGCCGTCGCCGATCACACCCGCGACGGTGACGAAGCCCGCGCCTTGCGCGAGCGTCGCGCCGATGCCGCTGAGCTCGGTCGCCGGGCCGTCGCCGCGCGGCGCGAGATCGGTCGTCGTACGCAGCGGCGCGCCGCTCTGGCCGACGAGCGGCACGATGCGCTCGCGGTACTCGGGGTGCGTGAACCGTACGCTGAACGGCCCATCCGGCACGCCGTCGAGCGTGTAGGCGCCCTGCGCGTCGCTGAGCACCGCGGCGATCGCGTTGGCGCCGGTGGTCGTCGCGCCGTCGAGGCGAATACGCACGCCCTCGATGGGCAGCTTGGTCTCGCGATCGACCACCGTGCCGACCACCGATCCGCCGCGTGGCAAGGTGATGCGTACGCCGCTCGTCGTGCGGCCGGCTTCGACCTCGATGCGATCGCTGCGTGCGGGCGGGCGGCCTGCCGCGCTCACGACGAGCACGTACTTGCCTGCGGCGAGCCCCTTGATCTCGAAGGCGCCCTGCGGGTGCTCGATCGAGCGAGAGCCTCCGCCGAAGCGCTCCGAGTCGGGGTGCGCGGGCTCGAAGGACTCGACCGCGATGAGGTAGCTCGCGACAGGGCGGCTCGTCTCGTCGACCACGAAGCCGGCGATCGCGCCCGGCGAGGGCAGCTCGATGCGGTTGTCGCCGCTCGAGGACAGCGTGACGTTGGGGCTGCGACCGAGCTCGGGGTGGGAGGCGTAGGCTTCGCAGCCGTCGGCGCCCGCGGGCAGCTCGAAGCGCCCGCCGCGATCGCTCGTGGCGAAGAGCTCCTGCTTCTTCGCGCAGCCGACCCAGGCGCTCTCGACCGCGCGCCCCTCACCGTCGACGACCTGCCCGCGCACCGGGCGCTCGCCAGGCTCGGGCTCGCTCGGCGTCGGGCGGGCCTCGGGCCTCGGGCGGGGCTCTGCCGGCGCGGGATCCTCGCTCGGCTCGGCTTCGTCGGGCTCGTCGTCGGCGTAAGGCGTCGTGGCGCCGCTCGCGCCTTGAGCCGCGCGGCCCGCCGGCGCCGTCGAGGGCAAGAGCCACCAGGCGCCGAGCGGCACCAGCAGGAGGCCGAGCACGACGAGCGCCGCCTGCCACCAGAGCTTGCTCGCCTGCGAACGCATCGACTAACCCGTGGGTTTCGCGGAGACGCGGCTCACCGAGCTGTGTGGCGCGTTCGCTTCGTGCCCGAGCACCTGCGCAGGGTCTTCGCCCTCGCCGCGGAAGGCGCAGGCGCCTCGGAGGCGGCAGCTCTCGCAGGAGGGATCGACCGGCGCGCAGATCTCGTGGCCGTGCGCGCGCAGCACGTGGTGGGCGCGCCAGGCGAGCTCGAGCGCGTCGCCCTCTGGGATCTCCGCGTCGACCGAGCGCGTGAGCGCGGCGTAGCCTCGCCCCGGATAGCCGAGCCGCAAGAGCACACGCTGCGCACTCGGCGCGGGCGCGACCGTGGCGAAGGAGCGGCTCGCGAGCAGCAGGTAGTCGACCTGCTGAGCGGAGAGGCGAGGCAAGGCGCCGAGCGCGCGGCGCGCGTCGTCGAGCTCGAGCTTGCCGAGCGCCTCGAAGGCGCCCGACGCGGCGAGCTTGCCCAGCACGCGCAGGGCGGCGAGCACCTCGTCGACCTTCGTGTCGTTGCAGAGCGACGCCACGACGTCGCGCGTGATCGCCGCGAGCGCGCTCGCGTCCACCGCACCGCCCGCGTCGCGCAGCCCCGCGATCACGCGCGCGGCGTCGTCGGGCAGGGCCTCGCCGGCGACGAGATAGTAGAGCGCGAGCTGCGCGACGAGCGGCGTGCCCGAGGCGCGAGGCACGTCGTAGTCCTTGGTGAGCACGTCGAGCACACGCTCGAGCTTCGAGCGCGGCCTGAGCGTCACCTTGGACTGCAGATCGCCCACCGGATCACCTGCGCGGCGCGGCGGCCGGATCGTTCGGATCGGCGATCGTGGCGGGCGCCGCCTCACCCGCGCGCTCTCCCGCTGTGAACGGAGCGTCTTCGGTGTCCTTCTCGCCGGCGGGCCCGAGGTCGACGTCGTCGGGCTCGCGTGGCCAGGGCGTCTCGCTCGAGCTGCCTCCGCAGCCCAGCAGCCCGAACACGGTGAGCACGTACGCCAAGCGACTCATGCCTCGCACGCTACAACGGCGCCGGGGCCGCGCGTAGAGGCATCGGAGCGTGGTGCGCAGCAGGCGGGGCGACCCGCCATCGGCGCTCCCCCTGGACCGAGATCAGGCCTTCGTCTCGGCGAGCGCGAAGCGCGCGATCAGCAGCGACACGGCGGCGTTGCCGAGGCACCAGGCGGCGCCGAGCGTGGCACCCACGGGCGACCAGGCCTGCCCGAGCAGCACGATCGACCCGAGGTAGGCCGCGGTGCCTACGCCCACGCCCGCGATGATCGAGCGCAGACGCAGGCTCTGCCAGCCGACGGCGAGCAGCGCGAAGGGCACGAGCGCGTTGGCGAGCGGAAGCAGGCGATGCAGCGAGGCACCCACGTAGAGATCGAGGTCCGCGAAGGGTCGCGCGAGCAGGTCGATCGGCAACATCGTGCGCGAGGCGAAGAGCGGCGCGAAGAAGAGCAGGCCCGGTCCGGTGAAGAGCGCGGCGACCACGAAGCCGAGTGAGAGCGGGTTGCGCGCCCCGCGCTTCTTGCTCGCGAAGAACGCCACGAAAGCGGTGAGCACGGCGACGAGCGCGAGGCGCACGAGGCCTTGCTGCAGGGCGACCGTGCGGGTCGCCGAGGCCGCGTCGAGGATGCCCGCGCCGAAGCGCGCGCGGCCCTCGGCCGAGTCGTCGACCTTGCGGGCCGTGTCACCCAGGATGCGCTCGATCGCGGCCGGATCGCTCACGCCCTGCGAGACGAGCATCGCCGCGACGCCCGCGACGTGCGGGCTCGCCATGCTCGTGCCGTTGTAGCCGGGGAAGATCTCGCACTTGTTCTTGCCGCCCTGGCAGATCGTCTGCTGCACGACCGCGACGCCGGGCGCGCCGATGTCGACCCCTTTGCCGCGCGAGGAGAACTTCGCGAGCTTGTCGCTCTGGTCGGTGGCGGAGACGCCGATGACGCCCTCGGAGCCGCCCGGGAAGCCCACCGAGCCGCCGCTGTTGCCGGCCGCGGCGACGACCACGACGCCGCGCGAGCGCGCGTGGTCTACGGCTGCTTGCAGCACCGAGGAGTTGCGCGGGCTGCCGAGGCTCAGGTTGATCACGTGCGCGCCGTGGTCGGCGGCCCAGCGGATGCCGTCGGCCACGTCGGCGGTCGAGCCCCAACCGTTGCCGTTGAGCACCTTCACCGGCATGAGCTCGGCGTGGAAGGCGAGCCCCGTCGCGCCCACGCCGTTGTCGGTGCTCTGCGCGATCGTGCCCGCGACGTGCGAGCCGTGGCCCTGATCGTCGTTCGCGTGCTCGGTGTTGGTGACGAAGTTCCAACCGCCGACGCACTTCGTGCGGTTCAGATCCGTGCCCTTGGTGAAGGGGCCGTGGTCTTCGCAGGCGATGCCCGTGTCGACGACCGCCACGGTGGCGCCGCGCCCGGTCGCGTAGTCCCAGGCTGCGCGCGCGCCGACGCGGTCCATGTGCCACTGCTCCCCGTAGAGCGGGTCGTTCGGCACGAAGTTGGCGCGCGCCCAGGCGAGCGGCTCCACGCGCTCGACGCGCCCGTCGCCGCGCAGGCGCGCGACCAGGCGCGCCACGTCCGAGGGGGCGACGCGCGCGATGGTGGCCGAGGTGCGCTCGACGAGATCGGTCGGCGTGAAGCCGAGGCCGCCGAAGCTCTGGGCGAGCTCCTCGCGCAGTGCGTCGAGGCCGCTCGTGCCGAGGCCGTCGTCGCCGTCGATGATCACGTAGCCCGGGATGTCCCACGCCGCCTCGCTCGAGGGCTCGACGCCCTCGGGGGGCGCGCCGAGCTCGAGCTCCTGCGCCGATGCCTCGGCGCCGAAGGCCAGGACGGAGGCGAAGACCGAGGCGAGGGCGTAGCCACGAACGCGCTGCATCCGCGAAGCCTAGCTGCCCAGAGGCCGCGCACAACCCGCCGCCCCGAGGCGGGGAGCGCCGCTCACGACACGCCGCGCCATCACGCGCTCGCCTGGCGCGCTGCCTCGCCCGTGATCCACGCGGGAGGCCGTGCTATCCGCACGCCCACGCATGGCCTTCCTCATCCCCACCCGCGAGAGCCGCCCGGCCGACGATCCCATCTTCGCGCTCAACGCCGAAGCCAAGGCGCGCGCGCAGGGCGGCGAGCACGTCGTCAACGCGACCGTCGGCGCGCTGCTCGACGACGAAGGCAAGCTCGCGACCCTGCCGGGCGTCGTCGAGGCGCTCGCGAGCACACCCGCCTCGATCGCCGCCGCCTACGCGCCCATCGCGGGCAACGCGGCCTTCTTGCGCGGCGTCGTGCGCGACCTGCTCGGCAGCCGACCGGAGGCCGACTGGGCCGCCGCCGTCGCGACGCCGGGTGGCACGGGTGCGCTGCGCCACGCGATCGCCAACTTCATCGAGCCGGGCCAGGCGCTCACGACCACGAGCTTCTACTGGGGCCCCTACAAGACGCTGGCCGACGAGAACGATCGCAAGCTCGCGAGCTTCGAGATGTTCGACGCACGCGGCAGGCTCGACGTCGCGGGCTTCGGCGCCGCCCTGCGCCGCGAGCTCTCGGCCCAGGGGCGCGCGCTCGTCCTGCTCAACTCGCCTTGCCACAACCCCACGGGCTACTCCTTCGACGTCGACGAGTGGCGCGCCCTGCGCGGCGCGGTCGAGGAGCATGCCTCGCTCGGACCCATCACGATCTGCCTCGACGTCGCCTACGCGCGCTTCGGCGCGCAGCCGCTCGACGTCATGCTCGACGCGCTGCTCCCGCTGTCCCAGCCCGGCCCCAAGGGCCCGGCGGCGCTGCTCAGCTTCGCGTGGTCGGCCTCGAAGACCTTCCTCGAATACGGTCTGCGCGTGGGCGCGCTCGTCGCCTTGCACCCCGAACCTGCCGAGCGCGATCGCATCCAGAGCGCGCTCACCTATTCGTGCCGCGGCACCTGGTCGAACGTCAACGCGGGCGGCATGGCCGCGCTCGCGCGTGTGCTCTCGGAGCCGGAGCTCGGCGCGCGCGTCGACGCCGAGCGCGACCAATGGGCGAAGCTGCTCGGCGCCCGCGTGAAGCGCTTCAACGAGCTCGCCTCGGCGAAGGGCCTGCGTTACCCGCGCTACGACGGCGGCTTCTTCACGACCGTGTTCACGAGCGACGCCTTCGAGGTCGCGACCGAGCTCAAGGCCGACGGCGTCTTCGTCGTGCCGCAGGCCGGCGCATTGCGCATCGCGCTCTGCAGCGTCGCCGAGCGCGACGTCGCGAAGTTGGTCGACGCAGTCGCGAAGCGCGTGCGGGGCTGAAGGCGGGGAGGGGGCTGGAGTCAGGGCTCGTTCATCGCGGCCTGATCACGAGCCCGACCGCTCCGGCTCGCCCTTGGTGTAGGACGAGCGCGTGACGAACCGCGCATTCGACGAGCTCGGGACTTGGGACGCCGTGGAGACCTCGGCGCGCCTCCGGCGCCGCGAAGTGAGCCACCGCGAGGTGCTCGACGCAGCGCTCGCTCGCGCCGAGGCCCGCGCAGAGCTCGGCGCCGTCGCGGCGCTCTCGGCGGAGCGCGCGCGCGCGAAGGCAGACGCGCTGGCCTCGCAGGGCCAGGTCGGCGCGTTCTTCGGGGTGCCGACCTTCCTCAAGGACCTCGCGCAGCTCGAAGGCGTGCAGACCTCCTGGGGCTCCGAGGCTGTGACGGGCCACGTGTCGCGCAAGAGCGATCCAATCGCCACGCGCATGGAGGCCATCGGGCTCAGCATCCTCGGCAAGAGCCAGGCGTCGGAGTTCGGCATCACCCCGACGACCGAGCCCAAGGGCAAGCCGTGTCGCAATCCGTGGAACCTCGCCCATTCGACGGGTGGCTCGTCTGGAGGCGCGGCGGCGCTCGTCGCCTCGGGCGTCGTGCCGCTCGCCCACGCGAGCGACGGCGGAGGTTCGATCCGCATTCCGGCGAGCGCGTGTGGGCTCGTGGGCCACAAACCGTCGCGGTTCGTGATGGACATGGACGGCTCGGCGCTCCTGCCGGTGAACATCGCCGTCGACGGCGTGCTCACGCGCACCGTGCGTGACACCGTGGCGTACTTCGAGGCCATGGAGGTCCTGCGCCCCGCGTCGCGCCGCGCTCCTCCGCTCGGCAAGGTGGCGCGCAGCCCGAAGCGCCTGCGCATGGGGGTCTACACCGAATCACCGCTCGGGCGCCCCGTCGCCCGGGAACCGCGCGACGCCGCGATCGCGGCGGGCGAGCTCTGCGCCTCGCTCGGGCACCACGTCGAGGCCATCGCAGTGCCTTTCGAGGCAGCCTGGCTCGACGACTTCCTCGCCTATTGGGGCTTCCTCGCATGGCTCCAGATCCGCACGGCGCCGCTCATGCTCACGCGCCGCTTCGACACCCGACGCGTCGAGGGGCTCACCTCCGGGCTCGCGCGCACCTTCACGCGCAATCCGCTCGAGGCCGCGCGCGCCACGGCGAGGCTGCGGGGCTACGCCGCGGCCTACGCGAAGGTCTTCGAGCGCTTCGACGTCTTGATCACGCCGACGATGGCCTGCCTGCCGCCCGAGCTCGGTTGGATCTCCACCGAAGCGGGCTTCGAGGCGTGGTTCGAGCGCGTGAAGACCTACGTGCCCTTCACGCCCCTGCAGAACGCCGCGGGCGCGCCGGCGATCTCGCTGCCATTGGCGCGCGCCGAGAACGGCCTGCCCATCGGCGTGCAATTCGCAGGCCCCTTCGGCGGCGACGCCACGCTGCTCTCGCTGGCGCTCGAGCTCGAAGAGGCCGCGCCGTGGCAGCGGGTCGCGCCGGGGAACCGAGCGACGCGGGGCGGTGCGTCGAGCTAGGCTTCGGACGGATCCACCCCGCAGTGATCGCGGAGCACGCAACATGGCAGCACGGAGCAACGAGCAATCGCTCGCACGCCACCACGAGGAGCTCAGGCGTCGCAGGCTCGTCAGCGAGGCGTGCCCAGCCACGCCTGCTGGGGTCATCGCCATCCTCGGTCTCGGCTTCGCCGTCGCAGGCTCCGCGGCGTGTGGCGCGGCGACCGGGCTCGAGACGGATGTGGAGCCGGCCACTGAAGAAGAGGCCTGCCTGCGCGCTGTCGGCGCGGAGTGGACGAGCGGCGACTGCGGCGGCGGGTTCGACCGGTGCGGGCGGACCTTCTGCGAGCACGTGATGGGCATGGGCTGCTCCTGCCCCTCGCCAGGGCGGTGCTGGGACGGCGGTGACTGCGTCGATGACGCGCGCGGCGCCGACTGAGCTCGCCCTCACCCCCGCCGGCGTCGCGCCGCGATGGTCGCCGTGCGCTCCCGCTCGAAGTCGTTGCGTACGCTGTACGCCACCAGCTTCGGCAGGAGCAGTGAAGCGACCGACACGCCCATCGCGACGAGCTTCGAGCCCACGAGGATGTGCGCGCGCTCGACGGTGCCGTCGTGTCGCATCGACCACTCGACGAGCGCCTGGCGCGTCTCGGAGGTGTAGCCGGTGATGCCCTCCCAGTCGTGGAAGACGACGACCGGCGGGCATTGCGCTGCGACGATCTCGTACACCTCCACGAGCGGCTCGACGCACGCGAGCTCCACCCTGCCCGTGGCGCGCGTCTGCACCACGCCGGGCGCGGGAGACATCACGCTGATCGCCCAGCCCGGGCGCGTGATCGTGCGCGTGAGAGACTCGTCCACGATGCCGGAGTCTACCGCGTTCGCGCCGGCGCGCGACCGCCGTACCCACCTCGGCCGCCACTTGCGCCGGGCGCGCGGCGAGCTCGGTCATCGACGGTGCTCCGTCATCGACCGAGCTCGGCGAAGCACTCGCTCAGCGCGTCGAACACCGCTGCCACGCGCGGCAAGGAGCGGATCGCTCGGCGCGCGACCACGTAGACGTCGAGCGTAGGCAGGGCGCCGCTCGGGTCGTCGAGCGCGATGAAGTCGCGGTCGAAGTCGGCGTAGACCCTGGGACCGACGCCCACGCCGAGCCCCGCGCGAATGGCCGCGAGCTGCACCTGGTACGAGCTGCACACCATGACGGGCGGCCGCGGGACACGCGCGGCCAACCATCGAGACTCCGGCGTGCTCAGACCGGAGAGCTCCACCGAGATCCACGGCAGCGCCTCGAGCGGCGTACGCCGGAGCGACCTCGCCTTGCGGCGGGCGCCGAGCACCACGGTGTGGAGCCTGGCCACACGACGGCCCACGAGATCACCTCGGGCGGTCTGGAAGAAACGCACCGCGATGTCGGCCTCGCGCCCCACGAGGTCGGCGGCCGTGTAGCCCGTCACGAGGTCGATGCACAGCTCGGGGTAACGGGCGCGCAGGCCCGGGAGCACCCTCGGAACGATCACGTGGGCAGCGACCTCGTCGGTGGTCGCGACCCGCACGCGCCCGCTCACGGAGGAGCTCTGCATGCCCTGGGCTTCGTCCCAGAGACGGGTGAGCTCCGCCTCGACCCTGGACGCGGCATCGCGCAGCCCCAACGCGGCTTCGGTGGGCATCGGAGCTCGCCGCGTGCGTTCGAAGAGCGCCACACCGAGGGTCGCTTCCAGCGCGGCCACACGGCGGCTCACGGTCGACTGCTCGATGCCCAGCGACTTGGCCGCGGCGGTGAAGCTCCCGTCGCGCAGCACCGCCAGGAGCACCTTCAGGTCGCCCCAGGCGAGCTCGTGCGACGCATTCGCGAAATCTGACATGCAGCGATGCATGACAGGCATCCGGTGGCGCGGCTACCCAGGCGTGATCGCATGCCGCACGGTGGGCCCATGCCCCGTGCACTGTTGCTCTTCGGCCACGCCGACACCGAGACCTTCAACGACCGCCTCGCCGAGGCCTACACCCGAGGCTATGCCCGGGGTGGTGGCACGATCGAGCGCCTCGACCTCGCCGCGCTCGACTTCGATCCCGTGCTGCGCAGCGGCCACCGCGCCGAGCAGCCCCTCGAGCCCGATCTGCTCCTCGCCCGCGACGCCATCGAGCGCGCCGACCAGCTCGTCTGGGTGTTTCCGACCTATTGGGCCTCGCAGCCTGCGGTGGTGCGTGGCTTCGTCGACCGGCTCTTTCTCCCGGGTTGGGCCTTCCGCTACGAGGGCGGAGCGCTGCCGACCGGCCTGCTTCGCGGTCGCTCCGCCCGGGTGCTCAGCACCATGGACAGCCCCTGGTGGTGGTACACCTTCGTGCTGCAGCGCCCGACGCACCGCGCTTTCGGCACGGCGACGCTGTCGTTCTGCGGCATCCAGCCGATCCGATACACCACGTTGCACGAGGTGCGCTCGCTCGACGAAGCCGCGCGTTCGGCCTGGTGCGCCCGTGTCGAAGGCGTCGCAGAGAAGGACGCGCAGCGGGCGCCTTCACCTGGCCGCGCGCGCGGCTTCATCGGAGCACGCTCCCGCTCGACCGCCTCGAGCGCGCCCTCCGACAGCGCTCAGAACAGCATCCAGAAGTTGCTCCGATAGACGTGGAAGACACCCAACAGCACGGCGATGCCCGCGGCGGCCACTGGGCCGCCCTGTGCGCGAGCAGTGCGCAACCCCAGGGCGCCTGCAACGATGGCGACTGCGCCGGCCAGCATCGCGACGTACTGCACACCGTCGACGTGGAAGGAGAACGCGAAGGGCACGACGGCCGCACCCAACGCGAAGCCTCCGGGACCAGAGAAGAGGCGCCGAAGGCCCTGCGGTTCGGCTCTGCTTCCGAGCCCCCTCATCGTCGCAACTCCGCGTTGCGGCGGGTGGGATTCGCGTGGCCTGAGCGTTCGGTTCGAAGTCGTCTCACCCGTCGAGGCTAGAGCGCTCGGCGGTGGCCTGATCTGAAACCTCGCCTGAATGGTCCTGGTTTCAGAACCCTTCGCGCTGCACCGAGGCGCGCGGTTCGGCCCGGCGGGTGTCGCGTCTCGACCCTCCTGCTTGCACCTCGAGCTCGAGCTGAAGGGGCTCACGTGGCCGATCTCGCTGGGAAGTCCGGAGAACCGGGCTGGCTGCCTTCGCCGGTCGTGTGGGCGTCTCTCCATGCGACACTCGCCCCATGAACGCCTGGGACGACGAATCTCTCCGCGCGCTGTTCCCCGAGCCGGGTGCGATCCCCGATGCGGTGCGCGTCGCGCCTTCGGCCGACGCGACCTGGCTCGTCGACGGCGAGCTGCGGCGCTTCGAGGGCGCGACGAGGCCCGTGCTCTCGCGCATCGCGACGCGCTCTGGCGAGGCGCTCGAGCCCGTGCTGCTCGGGCACGAGGCCCTGCTCGGCGAGGCCGAAGCGAAGCTCGCGATCGAGGCCGCCGAGCGGGCCTACGCGGGCGGGGAGGGCGCGTGGCCCTCGCTGCACGTGGAGGCGCGCATGCAGGCGGCGCTCGACTTCGCGGCGGCGGTCGAGGCGAAGACCGACGCGGTGGCGAAGCTGCTCATGTGGGAGATCGGCAAAGCCGAGAAGTCCGCGCGCGACGAGGTCTCGCGCAGCGTCGACTACATCCGCGCGACCGTGAAGGAGCTCGCCGAGCTGCGCGCCGAGGACCTCGCGGTCCAGCGCGGCGTCGCGGGCGGCGCCATGCACCACGCGCGCACGCACCGCCGGCCGATCGGCGTCGTGCTCTGCGTCGCGCCATTCAACTACCCGGTGAACGAGTTCCTCACGACGATCATCCCCGCGCTGCTCATGGGCAACGTCGTCATCGCCAAGACGCCTCGCTTCGGCGTGCTCGCGAACGCCGAGCTCTATGGGGCCTTCCGCGACTGCTTTCCGCGCGGCGTCGTGGGCATCCTGCCGGGCGAGGGGCGGGCGATCCTGCCCGCGCTCATGGGCGCGAGCCGCACCGACGTCGCCGGAAACCCCGAGGGCGTCGTGCGCGCCTTCGCCTTCATCGGCAGCGAGGGCGCCGCCAACGCCATCCTGCGCGCGCACCCCACGCCGATCACGCTCCACAAGGTGCTCGGGCTCGGCGCCAAGAACGCCGCCGTCGTCTTGCCGAGCGCGGATCTCGACCAAGCCTCGCGCGCGATCGTGAAAGGCGCGCTCGGATTCAATGGTCAGCGCTGCACCGCTGAGAAGATCGTCTTCGTGCACCGCAGCAGGCTCGAGGACTTCGTCGCGCGCGCTTCGGCGCGCGTGGGCGAGCTCGACCTCGGCATGCCCTGGAGCGCGGGTGTCGGGGCCACGCCCCTGCCCGAGCCGAACAAGCTCGAGAGCATGCGCGCCCTGCTCGACGACGCGCTCGCGCACGGCGCCACGATCCGCAATCCAGGAGGCGGGCGAGGCGCTCATTCGCTCATGCGCCCTGCCTTGGTGGCCGAGGTCGACGCGCGCATGCGCCTCTACCACGAGGAGCAGTTCGGCCCGATCGTGCCGGTCGCGGCCTTCGACGACGCCGAAGAGGTGCTCGAGTGGCAGCGACGCTCCCCCTTCGGCCAGCAAGCCGCCGTCTGGGGCGGCGCCGAGGAGAGCCGCGCGCTCGTGCGCCGCTTCACGCGCTTCGTCTCGCGCGTGAACGTGAACGACGTCTGTCAGCGCGGCCCCGACTCCTTCGGTTTCAGCGCCACCGACAAGTCCGGCTTCGGTACCCTCTCCTTGCGCGAGGCGCTGCTCGGCTTCAGTCGGCCGGTGCTCCTGCAGGCCACCGACGAAGCCGCGCTCGACGCCTACCGCGCGGAGCCGCCGGGCTGAGGAGGCGCGGACAGGCCATGCGACAGCTCGTCCCCGCGCGATTGCGATACCTCGAGCTCGAGCCCGGGCCCCGTGAGGGCGCGGACTGGATCATGGGGCTGCAGTTCGGTGGCATCGCGGGTCTCTTGGCGCTCGGTGAATACGGCAAGCTCGCCGCGTTGCTCGGAGGCCCGGCGGTAGCGGCGGTGTACATCGGCGTGGGGGCCCTGGTCGCGCGGCGTCGCTGGGGCTCGATGCCGCCGGTGCCGGTCGCCATGGCGTTCACGCCTTGGGGCGTGGTGCTCGACCCCAATCGGCGCCCCACCGCGGTCCATTGGCTCGTGATCTCCGACCTCGACCACGAGCGGATCGAGGGGCGGAAGCGAAACGATTACCGGGGAGAGCGACCCGCCGACAGCGTCGTGCGGATCGTGCACGAACAGAAGCGGCACGTCGGCAAGCGCGATTTCGAGTCTGAGCTCGAGGGCCTCGAGGTGCTCTGGCGCAAGCTCGCTCGCGAGCAAGCGCGCCCGATCGCGCTCGGGCTCGAGCCTGGCTCGCCCAAGCTCGAGCGCAGTCATTCGAGCGCCTTCGCGACGCTCCACGGCGCGGTGCGCGCCTACCTCGCCAGCGAAGAGGGGCAGAGCGCGCTCTTCGACCATCGAGGTGGCTATCGTGAGCGCGAGCGGGTGCTCCGCCCCGAGGCCAAGGAGCGCCTGCTCGAACGCCTCCGCGAGCCTCCGGGCGAGCTCGAGCACGCGCCCTTCGCCGCCGTGCTGGCCGCCGAGCTCGGCGTGGTCGAGGCCATCCGTGTGCTCGCCGAGCAGGTGCTCGCGCCGCACCCCTTCGTCGCCGCGGTGCTCAAGGCGGCCGCGCTGCGCCTCGGCGCGCCGCCCATGCTGCCGGGCACCATCGACGAGGTGCGCCCCTTCGTCGCCGATGAGGAGCTCGACGCCCTCTCGGCGTGGGTGAAGGCGCCGAAGGAGGCCAGCGCCTCCGGCTCGCGCTGAGAAGCGGCCGCCCCCGCTCGGCGCGCGGCGGGCGGCGAGGCCACCACAGCGTCGCGGGGCATCGGGCCACGCCCCCGAGCGCTCAAGGCGGCGCGGGCGGCGCGGGCGGAGCCGGCGGAGCCGGCGCGTGCGTCAGCTTGGGGCGCCAATCACGCGTCCTCGGATCGTAGGTCCAGGTCACGACCGTCGTGCGCCACTCTTGAAATGGATCGATCCTCGCGCTGCCCCGGATGACGAGCGTGCGTAGGTCTTCGCTCGGCTTCACCTCTTCGACGCCCGCCCAATGCATGAACGGTACAGGCGGGGCATGGACCAGCTCCATCCTGAACGTGCCATCCGCGCGGATCGCGAGCGCCTCGAAGCTCGCTTGATCGATCCACGTCTCGGTGTCCGTCCACTCGTGCCACGACACGCCGAAGAGCTCACCGTCGCGTTCGACCCATTCGCGGACATCGGCCTCTGCCGTGCCGAGCAGCTGGCCGCCGCGCCACACGGCGACGCCCTGCCCGTCGATCGTCCCGACCTCCAGGTCGCCGAAGTTGCGCTCTTTGCGGACGAGCTCGCTGCGGTACAGCCTTCGGCGCATCCGATCCGTGAAGGGGAACTCGTCCTGCGGCGCGTAGCCCGCGCGCTCGATCGTGTTCGGGTCGCCGGGGTGGTAGGCGAGGGGCCCGTTCACCCACGCGACCATGTACCACTTCTCGAAGAGGAACGCGCGGTGGTCGGCGTGCGGCTCGAAGCCGATAGGCGGCTCGAGCTCGAACCAGGCCGAGCGCGACGGGTCGTCGGGCGAAGGCACTCTTCCCGCGCGCGTCGTGGCGTACAGCGCGACCGAGCTGAGCGGCGCCTCAGCGCAGAGCGGCAGAGCGAGCGCCGGCAAGCCCGCCTCGAAGCTCGCGCCGCTGGCGGACTCCTTCCAGGCGAATCGAACGCCGGGGATGGGCTCGAGCCCGGAGGGCGTCGCCACCCGCACACCGCTCTCGTCGATCAGGTAGCGCTGGCGAAAGCGCGCGTGCCACTGCTCGGCGAGGGCCGCTCCTTCAGCGAGGGCCTGCTCGCAGGCGCGTACCTCGTCTTCGGTGAGAATCCGGCCGCTCCAATGCTCCGGCTCGCCCGGCGCCTGGCATCGGGCCGGCTCGGTCGCGTGGCTGTTGGTCCAGCGGCCGAGGACAGGCAA
Source organism: uncultured Polyangiaceae bacterium (assembly GCA_938004785.1). GTDB lineage: Bacteria > Myxococcota_A > Polyangia > Polyangiales > Polyangiaceae > CALKVW01. Next base: position 12,570 of record CALKVW010000068.1, on the reverse strand, counting down.
TTCGGGGCTCCGGAAGGCCAGCGACAGCCATACGCCACCGCGCGCATCCCCGCTGAGCTGCCCCGCGATGACGGCGCCCGTGGGCGTGAGCGCCACCTCCATCCGCGAGGCCGCGTCGTGCGCTCCACCTGCCTCGGAGGCTCGCTGCTCCTGCACCCTCGATCGCGAAGGAGCCTCGAACAGCGTCGCCCACTCGGCGACGTCGCCGTCGATTACGAGGCCTGGCGGGGCTCCGGAGCTCGCGTGCGCGCCCACAAGCCAGCCCTTGGGCATAGGCGCCGCCGCGATCGGCGCGGGTGGCGCGACCTTCGAGACCGGCAGTTTGGCGCGCTCTGCGCAGCCAGAGCCGGCGATCACCAGGAGCGACAGCACGCCGACCTGCGCTTGGAGCTCGAAACTCGACACGGCTGGCGAGTCTACCGGAAGGCGTCGCGCTTGCATCGCAGCGCCGCCCTGGCCCGAGCGCAGCCGCCCCCGGCGCCTGCCGAAGAGGGCTACGCTGTTCGTCGATGAAAGCGTGCAGCGCGCTCGCAGCGGCCACGGCGCTCGCGGTCACGGCTTGCGGTCCAGAGCCGGCACCGCTCGAGGCCGCGTCGCCGGATCGCCTGCGCACGCCGCCCATGCTGGCCGAGGCGGCGGCGAGCGCAGGCCGCTCGTCGAGCGATACCCCGCCCATCTCCTCCGCGGACCCCTCCGTTTCCGCTCCTTCGAATCCAGGCGCCTCGCCACCGTCATCCGCGGGCGCGACGCCCGTGGCCGACGCGGAGCTCGTCGTGCGCTGCGTGGCGAGCGCGGTCGAACAGCTCGGCTGGCTCGCGACCACTGCCCACCAGGGCGCCTTCTTGCGCACCGCGCTCGAGCGGGTCGACCTGCCGGAGGGCTGCACAGCCCTGGCCGACGACGCGCACGTGCGGGGGTTTCCGATTCGTGGAGGCGAGACCATGAGCTGGTTCGCCGAACCCCCGCGGGTGCGCGGCACGAAGGCCGAGGTCGAGCTGGTGTTCGAGTGCTCGGGCGGCTGCGCCGAGCCGTCGCCGGACTCACCGCAGCCGAGGCTGAGCGTCGCGCTCACTCTGCCCCACCGCTGGTACTGCTTCGGCTGGGTGCACGGTCGCCAGCACGGGACCGGCTGCGACTCCTCTCTCGCCGCCTGCGAGTCGAGGCGCCGCTTCTTCGAGCAGGGGTCTCGGCCCACCACGCCGTGCGCCATCCAGACGGGGGCCGCGTATTGCGACAGCCAGGGCGAGAAACGCTGCTTCCCCACGCCGTGGGACTGCGAGCGGGAGGCCCCTGGCGGCGCCGGGCGCACGGGCCGATGCGTCAAGACGCCTTGAGTGCGCCACGCGCCGTCACATCGTCGCGAGGCGACTCGCAGGAGCCTGCTGCGCCCCGCCAGCTGCGCAGTAGCCCGCGCATGCGAAGCTGCGTACCCTCCGCTTCGTGAGCTACTTCCAGCGACGATCGTGGTTCCCGGTCGTGGTCGCCGCTGCGGCGGGCTCGGCGCTCGGCCTGCAGGCCTGCGTGGGCGACATCGGCGGCACGGGTGAGAGCGGCCCTCCGCCCGGCTCGACGCCCACGAACTTCGTGTGCAACGAAGACCTCGTCGCGGCCGACCCGCCGCTCCGGCGCCTCTCCCGCGCAGCCTACGAGCGCACCATCGCCGACCTCATGCGCTTCGCCGTGGGCGACGAGCAAGCCGGCGACCTCATCACGCTGTTCTCCTCCTTGCCTCGCATGCCCGACGATCGCCGCGTCGGCCCAGACCCGCACTACGCAGGCTTCCGCAGGCTCGATCAGGCGCTGCAGCAAGAGCACGTCGACGCCTCGTACCGCAACGCGGTGGCGCTCGGCGCGGCGCTCACGACCCCAGCGCGCCTCGAGCGCAGCGTCGGCGCCTGCGCGACCGACGCCGACGCGAGCAACGACGACGCCTGCCTCGACGCGATGATCCGCCGCTTCGGCCTGCGCGCGCTCCGCCGCCCGCTGAGCGACGACGACGTCGCCTTCTACCGCCGGCCCGCCGGTCAGGCGCCGCACTCGCCCGCCGACTACGCCGACGTCTACGCGCTGCTCCTCTCGGCGCCGCAGCTCTTCTACTTCGTCGAGCACGGCGGCGCGCCGAACGCGGGCGCGCCCGCGAGCGACGTGGCTCCGCTCGACGCCTTCGAGCTCGCGTCGCGCCTCTCGTACCACTTCTGGCAGACCTTGCCCGACGACCGCCTCTTCGAGCTCGCCGAGAGCGGCGCGCTGCTCGACGACGCCAGCTACCGCGCCGAGGTGAGCCGCATGTTCGACGACCCACGCACGCGCGAAGCCGTCGGTGTCTTCTTCCGTGAGTGGCTCGAGAACAGCACGCTCGCGCCGCTCGACTCGCGCGTCGGCACGCCCGTCTTCGACGCCTTCCGCGGCGACTTCGAGCCAGGCCCCGAGCTGCGCGAGCGCATGCTCGCCGAGGTCGTCGACGCCGCGCTCTACTTCACCTTCGACTCCGGCGGCAGCTACGAAGACCTGCTCACGAGCAACCACTCCTTCGCTCGCACCGACGATCTCGCCAGCCTCTACGGCACGCCCGTGTGGAGCGGACAGGGCGCGCCGCCGCTCATGAGCGAGCCCACGCGCGCGGGTCTGCTCACGCGCGCCGCCTACCTGGCCACGGGCTCCGCCAATACGCGCCCGATCATGAAGGGCGTCTTCCTCCGCAAGGCGCTGCTCTGCGACGAGCTCGAGCCCCCGCCGCCCAACGCGGCCGCGGTGCCGCCGCCGCTCAGCGAGTCGGCCAGCACGCGCCAGGTCGTCGAAGACCTCACCCACCACGGCAATTGCGCCGGCTGTCACCAGGGCCTCATCAACCCGCTCGGCTTCGTGACCGAGGGCTTCGACGCGCTCGGCCGCGTGCGCGCCGAGCAGGTCCTCTACGACGAGACCGGCGCCCAGGTCGGCGCGGTGGCCGTCGACACTCGCGCCGTGCCCCAGGTCGGCGACGAATCGACCGAGGTTGCCGACGCGCGCGGCCTGCTCGATCTGATCGTCGCGAGCCCGAAGCCGCACGCCTGCTTCGCGCGCCAGTACGTGCGCTTCTCCTTCGGGCGCAGCGAAGATCTGAACGCCGACGGCTGCGCGCTCGCCGCCGTGAAGACCACCCTCGACGAGGGCGGCAGCATCGCCGAGTCGCTGCGCGCGATCGCCCTCACCGACGCGTTCCGCAGGCGCGCGTTCACCACCGAAGGAGCCGGCCAATGAGCACCAAGCCCCACCGCGCCCCGCTTCGCGGGCTCCCGCCCCGCGGCGTCGCCGGGCGCCTCGACCGCCGCATGTTCCTGCGAGGCGCCGCGGGCGCGCTGCTGGCGATCCCCTTCTTGCCCTCGCTGCTCGCGCGCGACGCGAAGGCGCAGGCCTTCCTCAATGCGCGCAAGCGCTTCGTCGCCCTCGGCACCGAGCACGGCGGGATCTGGCAGGGCAGCATGTACCCCGCCCAAGCCACGCTCACCGAAGCGACGAGCTACGCCGGGCACCAGGTGCGCCGAGGCGCGCTCGAGCTCACGAGCCAGGGCAGCGACGTCGGCTTCTCACAGGTGCTCAGCGCCCCGGCCACGCGCTTCACGCCGGCGCTCGCTGCGAAGCTCAACGTCGTGCGCGGCCTCGACGTGCCCTTCTACCTCGCGCACCACCGAGGCGGTCACCTCGGCAACTACGCCGAGAACGACGGCAACGGCACCGACGGCACCGCGCTCCAGCAAGAGCACCGCCCTACGATCGACCAGCTGCTCGCGTGGTCGCCCGCGTTCTACGGCAGCCTCGACACGATCCTCGAGCGGTCGATGGTGATCGGTGGAGGCGGTATGAGCGCCAACTGGTCGAGCCCCTCGACCAAGACGGGCACGGTGCAGAACCTCGCCCCCGAGAACGACTCCCTCGCGCTCTTCTCCCGCATCTTCGTGCCGCCCACCGATCCGGGCGAGCAGCGCGCCCCCGTCGTCGATCTGGTGCGCGAAGACTACCGGCGCCTGCGCAATGGCAACCGTCGCCTCTCGAGCGAAGACCGCCGCAGGCTCGACGATCACATCGACCGCATCGACGAGCTCGAGCGCAAGCTCAACGTGCAGGTCTCCTGCGGCGAGCTGAGCCCTCCCACGACGAGCTCGATCTCCGAGTGGAGCTCCAGCTCCTACGGCATCGACCCGGAGGCCCACCGCCGCTTCTGGCAGCTCATGAACGACGTCATCGCCGCGGCCTTCGCCTGCGACACCTGCCGCGTCGTGAGCATGCGCGTGACCGACATCTTCAGCGGCTTCGAAGGCGACTGGCACCAGGAGGTCGCGCACGAGGCGCACTTCCCCGAGGGCGGCAAGCAGGCCATCATCGCCGCCGCGCACCAGCGCTTCTTCCGCGACGTCTTCCTCGATCTCGTCGCCAAGCTCGACGCCATCGACGAGACCGAGGGCACGGTGCTCGACCACGCGCTCGTGCAGTGGACCCAGGAGTCGGGCGCCGTCACCCACGACCCGATCGAGCTGCCGATCGTCACCGCCGGCAGCGCCGCGGGCCACTTCGCCACGGGCCGCTACGTCGATTACCGAAACCTCAACAGCGTGGGGCACACGCCCAACGAGACCAACGCGGTCGCGACGAACACCGGCCTCATCTACAACCAGTGGCTCGGCATGGTGCTGCGCTCGATGGGGTTCTCACCCACCTACTACGAGAGCGGCGCCCACGGCGGATACGGGATCGTGCAGCTCGCCACCGAGGGCTGGTACGCCGGCTACCAGAAGTACGGCCCCAGCGTGCTCTCGGCGATGGGTCAAGACCTGCCCTTCTTGCGAGCCTGAGCGGGCGGCGCCGCGGGCGCCTAGTGCCTCGCACCGACCGGTGCACCCTCAGGCCTCCGGCGCGAGCTCGGTCACGAGCAGCGCACCGTTTTCGAAGCTGCCGCACTCCTCGAGCGTGATCGAGTCGACGCAGACCTCTCCGATCCGGCTCTGATTCGCGCAGAGCGCGCCACTCTCGGTCCACTCGGCCTCGACGCTCCACGCATCGACGTCGTCGCGGATTCCGAGCTTGTCGTAGTAGTTGATGAGCATGCCGTCGTGTGTGTGGGGCGTGCCGTCTCCCCAGTAGTCGGCGCGCAGCGCTCGGGTGCAGGCCTGGTGGTGTGCAGCGAGCTTCACGCCACGCACTTTGCCCCACGGCTTGTAGCCGCCGAAGACGCACTTCGAGATCACGTAGCCGTCACACGCGAAGGTGAACTTCGTCGGATCGTCGATCCAGTCGCCGCCTCCGGGCACGCCTTGCTCGTGGTTCCAGCGACCTGCCAGCGGGATCGCGAGCAGGGGCTGGCCGTCGTCGTCGACGCCGCAGAGCGGCGCCCAATCGCCGGCCCTCGGGTACCAGAGCTCGTAGCCCCAGACGTCCTTGTGAACCATCGACGGGTGACGCCGGATGTCGGTGACCTGAAGTGGGATCGTCGAGCCGTCGTCGAGGTTGGCCTCGAACCACGCGCCGACGAAGTCGTCTTGCTTCGCCTTCTTGCCGCGCGCGTCACGACCACCGAAGCGTGTCTCGTCGAGCGAGACCTCTCGCATCGGGCCGTTCGAGAGCGTGACGTCGCCTAGCTCGACGCTCTCCACGAAGCGGCCGTCGAGCGCATCGCCGTTCAGGTCGACCCCGTTGAGGTCGCGACCGACGAGGTCGATGCGAAGGACGTTGAGCTTGCCCCACCCGGTGCTGGGCCAGTCGGCTCGCGCGTCGAGCGCGACCGCTTGCACGGTCAGGGCGGACAGAGCGGCGGCGAACAGATAGGGTTTCATGGATGAGGGGATTTGCAACCGGCGTGCCTGGTGTCGGGGCGCAGTGCGCCGAGGATCGTGCGTGGGTCGGCCGTTCTTGCGATCCCGGCGTGCCGATTCAGCACGCCGAAACTGCACGCAGAATGCGGCGTCGAGCCACGAGGGTCGACGTGCATGCCGATGCCTGACCCCGAACGAGCACGAGCCTTCGACCGCGTTCACCGCTGAACAGGACGCCATGGCGCCGAACCCTCGAGACGAGAGCTACCTGCTGGTGTTCACCCGCGGTTCGGCCCGCAAGGCGCCCTTCGCGGAAGGACCCGCGGATCTGCTCGTCACGCTCGAGCGCGATGGTGGCCTGTCGCTGGGCGGTGGCGCGGAGGGAGGCGACCTCGTCGCACGCTTCGTGTGGCGCGACGGGCGACCGTTCATCCATCCCATCGCCGCGTTGACGATCAACGACGAGGCCGTGACCGAAGCGCGCGCGCTGTCGAGCGAAGACGTGATCGCGGTCGGCAGCTCGGCGCTCGTCGTGCACTGCCCGGCCGCGCCGCGCGGGCGCGAGCTGCTCTCGCCCCCGGCCCTGACCGCGCGGCTCGCCGAAGAAGTGGAGCGCGCCGTTCGCTACCGCCGGTCGCTGTCGCTCCTGGTGCTGCGGCTCGCGCCCGCGACGGGCGCCGCGCTCGACGAGGTGGCTGCGCTGGTCGCGAGCGCCGTGCGCCAGGTCGACGTGGTGGGCTTCCTCGGAGCGGCCGAGATCGGCGTGCTCTTCCCCGAGACGGGTGAAGACGCCTCACTCCCTGCAGCGCGCATCCTGACGGCGCTCCGAGAGCGCTGGCCTGCTGCGCGGGGAGGCTTGGCCTGCCTGCCCTTCGACGGCGCCGACGACAAGAGCCTCTTGGCTGGAGCGCGCGCCGGTGCCCTGGTCGCAGCTGTGGGCGGCGTGGGTCGCGTCAGCGACGCAGAGATCGTCGATCTGGCCGGTGCGCCCTTCGTGGCCGTCGATCCGAAGATGCGCCGCTTGCTGACGCTGGCTCGGGAGCTCGCGCCGAGCGAGCTTCCGGTGCTCGTCGTCGGTGAGACGGGCACCGGTAAGGAGCTGTTCGCGGCCGCGATCCATGCGCTCTCCGCCCGCCGGGCCGGGCCTTTCGTCTCGGTGAACTGCGCCGCGCTGAGCGACTCGCTCTTGGAAGCCGAGCTCTTCGGCCACGAGCGCGGCGCGTTCACGGGCGCGGTGGAGGCGCGCGCGGGCTTGATCGAGGGAGCTCACCTCGGCACCCTCTTTCTGGACGAGATCGGCGACGCACCTCCTCGCCTGCAAGCCGAGCTGCTCCGCGTGCTCGAGACCGGCAAGCTCCGGCGCGTCGGAGCCGGCAAGGAGCGGACCGTCGACGTGCGCATCGTCGCGGCGACGAACCGCGTGCTCGACGAGGACGTGAGCACAGGGCGCTTTCGCCGCGATCTGCTCTACCGTTTGAACGCCGCGACCTTGGTGGTCCCGCCGCTGCGCGAGCGACCGCTCGACGTACCACCGCTGGCCCGCATGTTCCTCTTGCGCGCGTGCGCCCGACAGGGCCGCGATGCGCCGAGCTTCTCGGCCGAGCTCATGGAACGCCTGCTCGGTCACGGCTGGCCTGGCAACGTGCGCGAGCTACGCAACGTGGTGGAGTACGTCGCGGCCGTTGCGCGCGGGCCCGTGGTGCAGTGCGCAGACCTGCCCGCGGACTTCGACGCCCGCGCCGCCGCCGGTGGGCCTCGCCGCCGCGAGGCGGTGCCCGCGCGTACACAGGCGCCTGCGTTCGCTACGCTCGCCGAGGAGATCGCCGACCTCGAGCGCCGGCGCATCGCCGAGGCACTGCACGCCACCCAAGGGGTCCGCGTGCGTGCGGCGGCCCTGCTCGGCATGCCGCTGCGCACCTTCGCGACCAAGATGAAGCTGTACCGTCTCGACGGCAGCGAGGCCTGGTCCGGCGGCGACCCGCCAGATCGGCCGCCCAGATGAACATCCCGGACGAGTTCGACGGCTATCACGTCGAGCGTCTGCTCGGTCGCGGAGCCATGGGCGAAGTGCACCTGGCGCACGACACGCTCCTCGACCGTCCGGTGGCGATCAAGCTGGTCATGACACCCGCCGACCCGGTCGCGCGCCAGCGCTTCCTGATCGAGGCGCGCGCGGTCGCGCGATTGCAGCACCCCAACGTCGTCAGCGTGTACCGGGTCGGCGAGGTCGCAGGCATGCCCTACCTCGTCAGCGAGTTCGTGCCGGGCGTCCCGCTGAGCGAGCTACCGATCCCCGTCAACGCCGAGCTGGCGCTCAAAATCGCCGTGGATCTGTCGAACGGAATGGCGGCGGCGCACCGCCGCGGTGTGGTGCACCGCGACATCAAACCGGCGAACGCGATGCTCTCCGACGAGGGGCCGGTCAAGCTGCTCGACTTCGGCATCGCCAAGCTGCTCGGGGGCTCCGATCCGGTGCACGAGCCGCCCGTCGAGCGCGAGCCGCCGGCGGATGCGGATCTGATCGCCACCGTCATGCCGAGCCCGCCGAGCGAGCAGCTCGCTGGGCCCGAGCTGCCTCCGGACGCTGATCGGACAGCCACCGTCGTGCCGGTCCCGGTGAGCGAGTCGCAATGGCACGCCGCGCCGCGACCGGATGCCGATCGGACCGCCACCGTCGTGCCGATCCCGGCGAGCGAGTCGCAATGGAACGCCGCGCCGCGACCGGACGCCGATCGGACCGCCACCGTCGTGCCGACCCCGGCGAGCGAGTCGCAGTGGAAAGCCGCGCCGCGACCGGGTGCAATGCAGGGTGAAGGCATGGAGCCGGCGGACGCGGCCGTGCTGACGCGCACTGGCGCGGTGCTCGGCACCCCGCGCTACATGGCGCCGGAGATCTGGGCGGGCGGGGCGGCCACCTTTCGATCGGACGTGTATTCCTTCGGTGCGCTGCTCTACACCGTGTGCGCCGGTCGCCCTCCGCACGACGGCAAGGGGGTCTCGGAGCTCAGGCAGCAGGTCAAAGCCGGCGTGATCGTGCCGCTCGCGTCGGTGGCACCTGGCGTCGATCCGGGGCTGGCCGCGGTGGTCGATCGCTGCCTCGCGCACGATCCGGCGCGGCGCTTCGCCAGCGGCGGTGAGCTGCGCGCGGCCGTCGCGCGTTTGCTCCCCGGCGCACGAAAAGAACCCGCCGCGAGCGGCAACCCGTACCGAGGTCTGCAGGCCTTCGAGGCGGAACATCGAGACCTGTTCTTCGGGCGCGACTCCGAGACCTCGCTCATCCTCGGCCAGCTGCGTGACTCGGGCTTCGTCGTGGTCGCCGGCGACTCCGGGCTCGGCAAGTCGTCGCTGTGTCGCGCCGGCGTGCTCCCTCGGATCGAGTCGCATCTCGGCGGCTCTCAGCCGTGGACGGTGCTCACGCTCGTGCCAGGACGCCACCCCATCGCGGCGCTGGCGGCCGTGCTCGCGCCGGTCCTCGCCGAGGACGAGGCCGCGACCGCCGCCGCGCTCATCGAGGACCCCGCGGGTGTCGCGCGGCGCCTGCGAGCCCCGCGGAGCGACCGCTCGGGCGTGGTGCTGTTCGTCGATCAGCTCGAGGAGCTCGTCACGCTCAGCGACGCCAGCGAGGCCATCGCCGCCTCGCACGCGCTGACCTGGCTCTCGGTGCCCGCGCCTCGGGCGCGTCTGCTCGCCACGGTGCGCAGCGACTTTCTCGGTCGCGTCGCGTCGCTTCCCGGATTGGGCGATCTGGTTCCCCGCGCGCTCTTCTTCCTGCGTCCGCTCACCGCCGAGCGCTTGCGCGACGTGATCGTGGAGCCCGCCCAGCTGAGCGGCGGTGCGTTCGAATCGACCGAGCTGGTCGACGAGCTGGTCCGGGCGACCGCGGACACGGGCGGTGGCTTGCCGCTCCTGCAGTTCGCATTGGCGAAGCTGTGGGACGCGCGCCCGCCCTCCGGCGTCATCTCGCGCGCGACGCTGGACGGGGTGGGTGGCGTCGCCGGCGCGCTCGCGGGGCACGCCGACACGGTCCTCGCATCCATGAGCGACGGGGCGCGCGAGGCTGCCCGGCGGATCTTGGTTCGCCTCGTCAGCGTGGAAGGAACGCGCGCCGAGCGCGTCGCGGTGGAAGCCAGTACCAGCAAAGACGAGGCGGACGCGCTCGAAGCGCTCGTGCGTGGTCGGCTGGTCGTGGTGCGCGACGGCCCGGAGCGACCGACCTACGAGATCGCCCACGAGGCCTTGGCCACGGCCTGGCCCACGCTCACGAGCTGGCTCTCGGTCGACGCCGGAGCGGAGCGCATGCTCCGCCGCCTGAGCCTCGCGGCAGAGGAGTGGGAGCGGCTCGGACAGACGACGGACGCCCTGTGGAGCAGGCGCCAGCTGGCGGAGCTCGAGGTCTTCGACGGGCTGCTCATGCAGAGCGCCGAACGGCGCTTCGTGGCGGCGTCCCGGCGCAGCCATCGTCGGCGCACGGCGCTGCGCGCTCTGGCGATTGGCGCGATCCCGCTCGCGCTCATCCTCGGTGGTGTGGGGCTGCAATTGGTCGCGCAACACCGACTCCGCGCGCGCGTCGACGCAGGTATGGAGCAGGCGCGTGCGCTGCTCACCGAGGCGCGTGCCAGCGAGGCCGACGCAGCGCGCTCGGCCAAGCACGCGCTCGCGATGTTCGACGGTCGCGCGCCGCGCGATCGCGCGGAAGAGGCCTGGGCGAAGCACCGCGAGGGGGCCTCCGAGGTACGTCTCGGATTCGCGCGCGCGGCCCAGGCGCTCGAAGCCACCATGATGCTCGACGACACCCGGACCGACGTGCGCGCGGCCTTCGCCGACATCCTGCTCGAGCAGGCGCTGATGGCCGACCGCGACCACGACTCGCCACGCGTCGAGGAGCTGCTTTCGCGGCTCGCGGTGCACGACGAGGGGCGCGTTCGTCGGCAGATCTGGGAGCAGCCTGCCGAGGTCGCGCTCGAGGGTCTGCCCGAAGGCGCGACGGTGGCGCTGAGCCGCTACACGCTCGACGCGAGAGGCCGATACGAAGCGACCCCGCTCGCGCCGATTCGAGCATGGCCGACGCAGCTCGCCCCCGGCTCGTACCTGGCCGAGGTCGAGGCGCCGGGCCACGTCGGCCTGCGTCACCCCTTCGTCGCGCGACGCGGCCAGCAGCAACGCATCGCCGTCGACTTGCTGCGGCCGAGCGAGCTCGTGCCTGGCTTCGCCTACGTCGCGGCCGGGAGCTTCCTCTGGGGGAGCTCCGCGCCCGACGAGCAGCGCCGCGACTTCTTCCACCACGTCCCGATCCACGAGGTCGAGCTGCCCGGCTACCTCGTCGCCGTGAACGAGACCACCTTCGCAGATTGGGTGGCGTTCCTCGACGCACTTGCTCCGGAGGAGCGCGCGAAGCGGCTCCCGCTCGTGGGCAAGGGGGGGTTTCAGGGCGGGCTCGAGCTGAGTCGAGACGAGGACGGTGGATGGCGCCTGCGCTTCAAGCCTGCGGAGCAGCTCTACGACGTCGCGGTGGGTCAGCCCGTCGTCTACCCGGGTCGCAAGGAGCACGCGTCGCACGATTGGCTACGCCTACCGGTCGTCGGGATCCGCGCGGAGGACGCAGAGGCCTACGCCCGCTGGGCTCAGGCGAGCGGCCGCGTGCCCGGTGCCCGCCTCTGCACCGAGCAAGAGTGGGAGCGCGCGGCGCGCGGGGCCGACGGGCGCGAATACCCCCACGGCGAGCGCCTGTGGCCCGAGCAAGCCAACTTCGACGCGACCTACGGGAAGCTCGCCTCCACGATGGGGCCCGACGAGGTCGGATCGCATCCTTCTTCGGCGAGCCCCTACGGGGTCCACGACCTGGCTGGCAACGTCTGGGAATGGACGCGCTCGCCGCTGTCGCCCACCGGCTATGCCGCTCGAGGCGGCAGCTACGCCTTCGGAGCCGCGTCCGCCCGAACCACCGACCGCGAGGAGACCGAGAGCAGCTTCCGCGACGCGAGCGTCGGGTTCCGCCTCTGCGCCGATCTGCCAGCCCGATTGCAGGCTCGGCGTCGCTGAGGCGGCGCGCGAGAGCGCGGTGCTCTTGGGGCGAGCCCGCCCGCGTAGCGCAGCCCCCGCTCAGCGCTCGGCGGGCAGCGAGGCCGTGGGGCCGGAGGCCTCGCTCTCGCTGGGCTCCGCGCCGTCGCCGGCCGGCGCGTTCGGCGGCGGCGCCGACTCGATGAGCTTCTTCAGCTCGCCCTCGGGGTCTTGCGAGGTGCCCATGTAGACCATCCAGCCGAGCACGCCGCCCTTGCCGTCTTCGCGCGCCGAGACACCCACGAGCGTCTGGCTCGCCTGCGAGCCGGCGACGGTCTCGCCGTCGAAGCTGAGGCGCATCGGCGCGTACTTCGACATGATGAAGTAGAAGCGCTGCTTGGCCCGCACCACGATCGCGTGCTCGCCCGCGCCCTGCATCGCGCCGAAGAACGCGAGCTGGATCGGGACCTCGTCGCCCTCCTGGAACTCGTACCAGACCGTGTCTGCGTCGCGCACCGCCTCGAGCTCGGCCTGCGTCGCGGTCGCGACGCGCACCCGAGGCGCAGCCGGCATGGCGCAGCCGCCCGCGAAGGCGAGCGCGGAGGCGAGGACGAAGGAGCGGACCCAAGGAGAGCGCGTGATCATGGCGCCGCGCTAACACGGCCGGCGCGGCGCGGGAGCGCAGGGCGGCGCCCTCACTATGCGGCCCGCGCGCGCAGCGCCTCGTAGAGACCGAGCGGGCCGAGCAGGAGGCGCAGGATGGCCTCGCGGATCTCCGGGGAGTTGA
>CALKVW010000067.1 GCA_938004785.1 uncultured Polyangiaceae bacterium | reverse complement strand
CGAGCGACTGCCCCTCGTCGGCGGGCAACCCGGCCTGCGCCTACCTCGACGGCAGCTGCGGCGAGGTGCAAGGCAAACGCTGCACCGAGACCGGCGCGAGCTGCGGCGAGAGCCCCTACGCGACCTTCTGTGCCTGCGACGGCTCGACCTTCGCCGCGCCCAAGAGCTGCGTGACCGGCTACGACGCGCGCCCGGGAGCCTGCACGCCTCCCGCGGATCGCTTCTACTGCGGCGCGCTCGACTGCGCGCTCGGCACCGACTTCTGCGATCTGAGCTATGGCTCGGCGAGCTGCGCGGCGATCCCCGTCGAATGCGAGGGTGCAGCCGACCTCTGCCTCTGCCTCGGCTACGACGGCAGCGGCGGCTGCGAGTGCACCGCCTTCGACGACGGCCACGTCGAGGTGGGCTGCTACCTCTGAGCCGCGCCTTGCGCGGGCGCGCGGCACGCGCGCAACGCCACGCTACCCCGAGCACGCCGGGCGTGGCACGATCCCAGCATGGTCGATGCAGCGCGGCGCCGCGCCACCTACGACGACGTGCTCGCCGCGCCTGCGCACCTGGTCGCCGAGCTGCTCGACGGTGAGCTGAGCCTCGTTCCCCGCCCGGCGATGGGGCACACGGTGGTGGCCTCGACCCTGGGCGCCGAGCTCGGCGGACCGTTCCAGCGGGGGAGAGGTGGCCCCGGCGGCTGGTGGATCCTCGACGAGCCCGAGCTGCACCTTGCAGCGGACGTGCTCGTACCGGACCTCGCGGGATGGCGGCGCGAGCGGCTGCCGAGCGTGCCGGCCTCGGCCGCGTACCTCGAGCTCGCGCCAGACTGGGTCTGCGAGGTGTCGAGCCCGGCCACGGCGAGGCTCGACCGTGTGCGCAAGCTGCCAATCTATGCGCGCGAGGGTGTGCAGCACGTGTGGCTCGTCGATCCGATCGCGCGCACGCTCGAGGTGCTGGCGCTCGAGCGAGCTCGGTGGACCCTGCTGCTCACCGCCAGCGATGAAGCGCCGGTACGTGCCGCGCCCTTCGACGCCATCGAGCTCGATCTGAGCGCGCTCTGGAGCGGCGTCGACCCGAACGCGTAGGCGGCCGCCCCCCGCGCTGGTGACGCGGCGCCACCCGCGCTAGGTGGGCGCGCATGTCCACGCCCGATCGCCGCGCCCTCGTCGAACCTTGGAAGGTGAAGATGGTCGAGCCCATCCGCGTGCTCAGCCGGGAGGCGCGCGCGCGGGCGCTCGAGGAGGCCGGATACAACACCTTCCTCCTGCGCAGCGAAGACGTCACGATCGATCTGCTCACCGACAGCGGCACGAGCGCGATGAGCGATCGTCAATGGGCCGGCCTCATGATGGGCGACGAGGCCTACGCCGGCAGTCGCAACTTCTACCGCCTCGAGGAGACGATCCAGCGCATCTACGGCTACAGCTACGTCGTGCCGACGCACCAGGGGCGAGGCGCCGAGCACCTGCTCTCGGTTTTGCTCATCCGCCCGGGCCACACGGTGCCCGGCAACATGTACTTCACGACCACGCGCCTGCACCAGGAGCTCGCCGGCGGCAGCTTCGCCGACGTCATCGTGCCCGAGGCCCACGACCCAGCCGACGAGAGCCCCTTCAAGGGCAACGTCGATCTGGGCGCGCTCGAGCGCTTGATCGCGAAGGTCGGCGCCGCGCAGATCCCCTACGTGTGCGTCGCCGCGACGGTCAACATGGCCGGCGGCCAGCCCATCAGCATGGCGAACCTGCGCGCGGTGCGCGAGCTCACGAAGAAGCACGGCATCCGCGTCTTCCTCGACGCGACGCGCGCCGTGGAGAACGCGTGGTTCATCCAGCAGCGCGAGCCAGGCCACGGAGCACGCTCGCTCACCGAGATCCTGCGCGAGCTGTGCTCCTACACCGACGGCTGCACGATGAGCGGCAAGAAAGACGCGCTCGTGAACATCGGCGGCTGGCTCGCGGTGAACGAGCCCGAGCTCTACGAGGAGGCCACGAACCTCGTCGTCGTCTACGAGGGCCTGCACACCTATGGCGGCATGGCCGGGCGCGACATGGAGGCGATGGCGATCGGCATCGAAGAGAGCGTCGAGCAGGACTACATGCGCGCGCGCATCGCGCAGGTCGAGTACCTCGGCAATCGGCTCATCGAGGCCGGCGTGCCCATCGTGCGGCCCATCGGCGGGCACGCGGTCTACCTCGACGCGAGGGCCTTCTATGCGCACCTCCGCCAGGAGGAGCTGCCCGCGCAGTCCCTCGCAGCGCAGCTCTACCTCGAGTCGGGCACACGCTCGATGGAGCGTGGCATCGTGAGCGCAGGCCGCGATCCCGAGACCGGCGAGCACCACGCGCCCCGCCTCGAGCTCGTGCGCCTCACCATTCCGAGGCGCGTCTACACGCAGTCGCACATGGACTACGTCGCCGACTCGGTCATCGAGCTGTACGCGGCGCGCGCAGAGGCGCGTGGCCTCGAGATGGTCCACGAGCCCAAGTACCTGCGCTTCTTCCGAGCGAGGTTCCGCCCGCGCGCCTGAGGCGAGCGCCGCGCCCCAGCCCGGCGCCGGCCAGACTGCGGAACACCTTCGCCCGGCGGGGCGTATGCTCCGGACCTTGAACGACGCTTCGTCCCCCCGATTCTTCGGCTGGCTCTGCGCCTCGACGAGCCTCGCGCTGCTGCTCGCGAGCGGGGCCGCCTTCGCTGTGCCGGCCGCGTCGGCTCCTGCCGCGTCGCCGCCTGCCGCGAGCGGCGCGCCCTACACCCGCGCCACGGTCGAGTGGCTCCTCGAGCCGGTCGACAACACGGGCAGCTACCGCCTCGCGACCCTCGGCGACGGCTCGGTCTTCGTGGCGGGGCACAACCAGGCCAACGTGCCGAGCCGCGACGATCTCTTCGCCGAGCGCATCTCGGCCGACGGCGCGCGGCGCTGGTACGTCTCCGGTACCGCGAAGCACCTGCGCGCGGTCTCGGCGCGCGACGAGCACGCCTTCGTGCTGAGCGAGGTCATCGGCAAGGTCGACCTGCTCGGCCTGCGCGCGCACACGAAGGACACCGTCGCGGTGCTCGCGAAGCTCGACCGAACGGGCGCGCTCTCCTGGGGCCACGTGCACGCCTCGGGCAGCTTCACGCGCGCGCCGAGCCTCGCGGCGACGCCCGATGGAGGCGTCGTGGTGGCGCTCGAGCTCTTCGCGCCTCCCAAGGCGGGGCCGCTCGCGATCCCGCTCGCGGGCAGCAGCGACGTCGTGCTCGTGAAGCACGACACCGCGGGGGCGGTCGCCTGGGTGCGCGCCTTCGACTGGCCCGGCTACGACACCGCCGCGGGCGTCGTCGCGCACGAGGCCGGCCTCTGGGTCGCCGGCACGAGGTGGAAGACGCCGAGCACCGAGCTCGCGGCGCGCGCCGAGGCCTGCCACGGCTGGGTGGCGCGGCTCGACGAAGGAGGCGCGCCAGAATGGTCGGTGGAGCTCGGCGGCGGGCCGGGGCGCGTGGAGCTCGGTGAGCTCGTGCCCATCCCGGGCCGAGGCGTGCTCGCCCTGGGCACGATCGAAAGGCGTCACCGCATCGGCGCGATCGAGCTCGACGCGGGCAGCTCGCAGCGATCGTTCGTCGCCGAGCTCGACCGCTCCGGCGCGGTGCTCTGGGCGCGCCTCGGCGAGCGTGCCCATTGCACCGTCGCCAGCGCGCAGGGCGGCCTGCTCCAGGCGAGCCCCACCGGGCTGCGCTCGATCGATGCGCGTGGCGCCTCCACGGAGCTCGTGCGATTCGACGCGGGCGCGGTGCTGAGCCTCACGGGCTGCGCCTTCGATCCCTCGGGCGCCGTCTACCTCGGCGGTACGCTCGCGCGAGGCTCCTCGCTCGCGGGTGTGGCGCCCTCGGCGCCTCGCACCCAGCGGTGGAAGGAGCGCTGGGCCCAGACGAGCGAGGTCGGCTTCGTGGCGCGCGTCGCGCTCCATTGAGCGCTCGGGCGACCGTCTGGGCCGCGCGCGGCGGGCCCAGACCGAGCTCAGCGAGCGGCGTGCTCGCGCGGCTTCGCCTTGGGCTTCGGCTTCACGGCGCCGCTCGCGACGAGCTCGCGCAGCTCTTCGCGCAGCCAGCGATGCGCCGGATCGGCGTCGAGCCTCGGATGCCACAGCATCGAGACCGTGAGCTCTGGCGAGGGCACGGGCAGCGCGAAGCTGTGGAGCTCGCCGCGCAGGCTCCGGGTGTGGTGCTCGGGCACCGTCGCGACCAGGTCGGTCGCGCGCGCCAGCGCGAGCGCCGTCGCGAAGCCGCCGACGACCACCGGCACCTCGCGCTCGAGGCCCAGCGCGGCGAGCGCTTCGTCGACAGGCCCACGCGGATCGCCGCTGCGTGAGAACACCACGTGGCGCGCGGCCGCATAGCGCGCCGCGGTGACCTTGCCCCGGCTGAGCGCGTGATGCGGGTGCACGACCCCGACGAGGCGATCGCGGAAGAGCGCCTGGACGCGCAGCTCGGGGCTCGTGAGCTCGTCGACGACGCCGGTCTCGAGGTCGACGGCCCCGGTGCGCAGCGGCCCGCTCTCCTTGTCGGCCTTGAGCACGAAGCGCAGCGTCACACCCGGGGCCTCCAGACCGACGCGCGCGATCAGCGCAGGGCCGAAGCTCTCGACGAAGCCGTCGCTCGTGCGCAGCGTGAAGACTCGCACGAGGCGCCTCGGATCGAGCGCCGAGGAGGGCCGCAGCACGGCTTCGGCGCCTTGCACGAGCTCGCTCACGCGTTCGCGCAGCTCGAGCGCGCGTGGGGTCGGCACGAGGCCTCGCCCGGCGCGCGCGAGGAGCGGATCGCCGAGCGTCGCCCGGAGCCGCGCGAGCGCCCGGCTCATCGCCGACGGGCTCAGGCGCAGGCGCCGCGCCGCGCCCGTGACGCTGCCCTCGGCGAGCAAGACGTCGAGCGTCACCAGCATGTTGAGGTCGGGCAGCGACATGCGACGAGCCTAGCAGCTCGTAGCCTCATACATGGCGTCCGGCGCACAGGTGAAGTGCATCGCGTGCGCGTTCCGCAATGCATCGGCGCGACCTAGCTTCTGCGCAGTCGCCCGGTTCGCGTCGACCCGGGGCACCAAGGAGGCTCGAGATGCACGAGAGCTCGCTGAACCGATTCATCCGCCGCACCCGCGAGCGCTGGGGGGCGCTCAGCAGCGAACTGGTCGCGGCTTGCCGCCGCGATCTGGAGGCCTTGGCCCAGACCCAGGCCGACGAGCCCTGGATCGCGAGCCTCTACGCCGAGGCGCCCGCCTCGCGCGAGCTGTACCGCGACCCCGAGCACGGCTTCGTGCTCATGGCGCACACCGAGCAGGCCGGGCTCCATCGCCCTCCGCACGACCACGGCCGAAGCTGGGTGATCTACGCCCTGGGGAGCGGCGCGATCCAGATGTCGACCTACGCTCGCGTGGAGGCGAGCGCCGGAGTGCGCCTCGTCCAGCGCGACGAGACCACCCTGCGCAAGGGCCAGGCGCAGCTCTTCTTGCCGGGAGACATCCACGACACGCGCTGTGTCGCCGGCCCTGCCTTGCTCTTCCGCTTCACCGAGCGCGATCTGAGGCGCGAAGAGCAGGTCGAGCGCAGGCTCACGCGCTACGTGGAGCGAGGCGGCGTGTGGACGGTGGGGCCATGAGCGCCGCCGCGGCGCCTCGGGCGGGCGCGCCCAGCGCCGAGCGCTCGGGCGACGAGGCCGCCTGGGGAGCCGAGCGCCCGCTCGCCACGGTAGCGGTCGCCTGCGTGCTCGGCGGCACGGTGCTCGTGGTGCTCTCGGCGGGTGTCGCGAACGTAGCGCTGCCCGCGCTCGCCTCGGCCTTCGAGGTCGCCCCCGCGGCCTCGGTGCGTGTGGTGAGCGCCTACCAGCTCGCGCTCGTGATGGCGATCCTGCCCGCGGCCGCGCTCGGCGAGAGCCTCGGGCCACGCCGCGTATTCACCGCGGGGGTCGCCCTCTACACGCTCGCTTCGGCGCTCGGCGCGCTCGCGCCCACGCTCGATGCATTGGTCGCGGCGCGCTTCGTCCAGGGCCTCGGCGGCGCCGCGGTGATGGCGCTGGGCGTCGCGCTCTTGCGCCATTCCCTCCCCGAGGCTCGGCTCAGCTCCGCGATCGGCTGGAACGCGCTCGCGGTGGCGCTCTCCTCGGCCGCCGCGCCCACGCTCGGCGCGGCGCTGCTCGCCGAGGCGAGCTGGCCGTGGCTCTTCGCGATCCACGTGCCGCTCGGCTTGGGCCTGCTGCTCGCGACGCGTGGCCTGCCCGCAGTCGCCGGCACCGCGCGCTCGATCGACCTCCTGAGCGTGGCGCTCAGCGCGGGCGCCTTCGCCGCGCTGGTCGCCGGCGCGGAGCGGCTCGCCACCGCGCCGTGGCTCGGTGGCGCGCTGATCGGCAGCTCGGGGCTCTTCGCGGCGTGGCTCCTCCGCCGCGAGTCGCCGAAGGAGGCGCCTCTCTTGCCGCTCGATCTGCTGCGCGGCCGCGCCTTCCGCGTCACGGCGCTCGCGTCGATCGCCTGCTTCGCCGGGCAGAGCGCCGCGCTGGTCGCGCTGCCCTTCCACTTGCAGCAGAGCTTCGGCCTCGAGGCGCTCTCCATCGGGTTGCTCATGACGCCCTGGCCGCTCGCGGTGGCGCTCACGGCGCCTGTCGCGGGGCGCCTCGCCGATCGCGTGTCGAGCGCCTGGCTCTGTGCGGCGGGCGCCACGCTGCTCGCTCTGGCGCTGGCCGCCCTCGCGCTCTGGCCCGCCCACGGCGACCCGCTCTCGCTGTTGCCTTTCGTGGCCCTCGCGGGCGTGGGCTTCGGGCTCTTCCAGGTGCCGAACAACCGCAGCTTGTTGCTCTCTGCGCCGCGCGCTCGCAGCGCAGCGGCGGGTGGCATGCAGGCCACCGCGCGCCTCTCGGGGCAGACCGCGGGCGCGATCGCCATGACGCTGCTCTTCATGCTGGCGCCGCTCGACCTGGCGCCGCGCGTGGGCCTTGCGTTCGGCGCCGCGCTGACCTCGAGCGCTGCCCTCATCAGCCTGCTGCGAGCCGAAGGCTCTCGAATCCACGCATTGGAAGGCACGACGACATGAAGGCAGCAGTGAACGGGAGCTTCGGGCCCCCAGAGGTCGTGAGGATCCGCGAAGTGCCCGGAGCGGGGCCGAGCGGCGCGGAGCCCGCGCGCGCTGGCCGAGACTTCGGGCCCCCCGTCGGACGACTCGAGTCCACCGAGCCACGCTCGGTCGGCGCGAGAGCGCTGCGCGCTGCCCTCAGGCTTCGCGCTGGGTTCGCGCGTTCGCGAGCACCTCGCGGATGCCACGAAGGAACGGCTCCGGCACGACCGGCTTCTCGAACACGGCGCAATCGAGGCTCTCGCAATAGGGCCTCGCGTTCTCTCCGTGGCCCGTCATGTAGAGGACGCACATGTGGGGCCGGCTCTGTTTCAAGCGTTCGGCGAGCTCCGGGCCGCCCATGTGGGGCATGACGACGTCGCTGACGAGCAGGTGCACCTCTCGATCGAGCTTCTCCGACAAGATGAGCGCCTCGCCGGCGCTTCGAGCGTCGATGACCTCGTAGCCGCTGCGCTGGAGGAGCGTGCGCACCGCGTGACGCACCTGGTCGTCGTCCTCGACGAGCAGCACCGTCTCCGATCCTCGTAGGTCGCCGATTTGCGTCATCGCCGCCGGGATCTCGCTCTCCATCCTGTGGGTGCGCGGGAGCAGGATGTCGAAGCGCGTACCGCGCCCGAGCTCACTGGTCACGGTGATGTGGCCGCCGCACTGCCGAACGATCCCGTGCACGATCGCCAGCCCGAGGCCCGTCCCGTGCCCGCGCTCCTTCGTCGTGTAGAAGGGCTCGAAGATGTGGGCCTTGGTGGTGGCGTCCATGCCCGTCCCATCATCGGTGACACTGAGCCGCACGTAGGCTCCAGGCGCCGCGTCCGCGTGGGCACCGAGCTCCCCCTCGCTCAGCATCAGGTTCGCGATCTCGACGCCGAGACGTCCTCCACGCGGCATGGCGTCGCGCGCGTTCACGATCAGGTTCATGATCACCTGCTCGAGCTGCGCGCCGTCCGCGAGCACACGACCGAAGGGTGGATCGGCCGACAGCACCAGATCGATGTCTTCGCCGAGCAGCCGGAGCAAGAGCGGCTGCATGTCGAGCAGCAGCTGCCCTGGGACCACCACATCGGGCTGAGCGGGACTCCGTCGGCTGTAGGAGAGAAGCTGACGCGTGAGCGCGGCTGCCCTCTCACCCGCGCGCTTCAGCTCCTTGAGGTCATCTCGGAAGGTGCCGCCCTCGGGCGCGTCCTGGAGGAGGAACTCCGAGTAGCTGAGGATCACGCTCAGCACGTTGTTGAAGTCGTGAGCGATGCCGCCCGCGAGGCGTCCGATCGCCTCGAGCTTCTGAGCGGTCTGCAGCTGCTCCTCGGCACGTCGGAGGCGCTCCTCCGCGTCTTTGAGCTCCTGGACGTCGGTGCAAGTGCCCACCCAGCGGGTCACGCGACCGGCCTCCGTTCGCAAGGGGATCCCGCGGACCAGGCAGGCCGCGCTCGAGCCGTCCGCCTTCTGGATGCGCGCTTCGACCGAATAGGGCTCGCCCGCCTGTGCCGCCGCTTGCCAGACTTCACGGACGCGATCGCGGTCGTCCGGGTGGAAGGCCGCCTGCCATCCTTGTCCTCGCGTCTGGGCTTCCGTCTGGCCCGTGTACTCGCTCCAGCGTCGATTCGCGAAGACGTTGCCGTCGTTCACGTCGGCGACCCAGACGAGCTGCGGCATCGCCTCCGTGAGCATGCGCAGGCTCGCCTCGCTCTCGCGCAGCGCCGCCTCCGCGACCTCACGGGCCGCGAGGTCGGCCTTGAGCGCGCGGTTCGCCTCCTCGAGCAGGATGGTCTTCTGCTCGAGCTTGCGGATGAGCGTCTGATTGTATTCGCGCAGCAGGCTGTCGGGCCCGCCGGGCGGCGCCGAGATGGGCGCGGAGGGGCGCAGCTCGACCTCCTCGATGCGAGACATGAGCACCTCCGGCTCGAGGGGCTTGAGGATGAAGGCGTCGGCGCCGAGTTCGAGCGCGAGCGTCTCGTCTTCGCGCTCGGTGTAGGTCGCGGTGTAGACCACGAAGGGGATGTGCGTGAGCTGCTCGTCGACCTTCCAGTGCCTCAAGAGCGTGTAGCCGTCCATCACGGGCATCAGCAGGTCGCTGATCACGATGTCGGGGTGCCGCTGTCGCGCGAGCGTGAGCGCCTCGGCACCGTGCCGAGCGGACACGACCTCGTACCCGTGCCCGCGCAGCAGCGCGCTTAGGTACTCGGTGTTCTCCTCTTTGTCGTCGACGACGAGTGCTCGCTTCACCTTGCCCCACCTTCCAGGCGCGCGATGCGCTCGATTTCGGCGATGAACGTCTCGGGGTTGATCGGCTTCTCGATGTACCCGGTGCAACCGGCCGCGAGCGCCTTCTCCCGGTCGCCGACCATGGCGTAGGAGGTCACGGCGATGATCGGGGTGTCGGCCAGCGCATCGATCTCGCGGAGCTTCGCTGCGACGGCGTAGCCGTCCATGACGGGGAGCTGGATGTCGAGCAGGATGAGGTCCGGCCGGAGCCGCTGCGCGTCGCGGATCCCCTGGGGCCCGTCGACGGCGGCGACGACGGAGTAGCCGTTTCGCTCGAGCAGGAAGGTCGTGAGGTACCGGTTCTGCTCGTTGTCTTCGATGAGGAGCACCGTGAGCGTCATGACTGCCTCGATTCGATCGGAAGGACGACGGTGAAGGTGCTGCCCTGGCCGGGTGCGCTCGTGCATTGGAGCTCTCCCCCCAGCATCGTCGTCAGGCGCTTGCAGATGGCGAGGCCGAGTCCGGTGCCCTCGTGCTTGCGCGTGAGGCCCGTATCGACCTGCGTGAAGGGCTGGAACAAGCGCGCCAGATCCTCGGCACGGATCCCTTCGCCCGTGTCGCTCACGCTGAGTCGTACACGGTCGGGGTCGAGCTGCTCGGCTGTGAGGCTCACCCTGCCCTGCTCGGTGAACTTCACGGCGTTGTTCAGCAGATTGATGAGGATCTGCTCGAGCCGCCGCTGATCGCTCACCATCGGAGGCAGAGGCGTGGCGAGCTCCAGCTCGAGCGCGAGCTGCTTGCGGTCCGCCATCGGCTTCACGACCGCGACGACGCGCTCGAGGACCGAAGCGAGCTCGACCGGCTCGCTGCGCACGGTCATCTGACCGGCCTCGATCTTGGAGATGTCGAGCACGTCGTTGATGAGCTCGAGCAAGTGCCGGGCGCTGGAGCGCACCATGCCGAGCTGCCGCTCCTGCTCCGCGTTGAGCGGCCCGGCGAGCCCTTGGACGAGGATCCCGGTGAAGCCGATGATCGAGTTGAGCGGGGTCCGGAGCTCGTGCGACATCGTCGCGAGGAAGGCCGACTTCAGCCTGTCGGCGGCCTCCGCGGCGCGCATCGCGCGCTCGAGCGCCGCCTCGGTCTCCTTGAGCGGCGTGACGTCGACGATCGAGCCGACCACGCCCGCCGGCGAACCGTCGGCGCGCCGGATCCCGGTGACGGAGTAGAGGGTCTGGTGCTCCTGCCCGTCGGCGAAGGGCATCGAGGCTTCGCGACGGACCGGCTCCTTGGTCGCCAGGAGCGCCAGCTGCTCCTCCTGGAATCGACGCCGCGTCTGCTCGGGCAGGTACTCGAGATCGAGCACGGTCTTGCCGACGATGTCTTCGCGGCGCACCCCGAAGGTCTGTTCGTAGGCGCGGTTCGCGCCCAAGAAGCGGAGGTCGGCGTCCTTGTAGAAGACGGCGTTCGGGAGGTGGTCGATGATCGCGTCGAGGAAGCGCCTCGCCTGGTCGAGCTCCTGGGTGCGCTCGCTCACCCTCGCCTCGAGCGTCGCGTTCGCTTCGCGGAGCGCCTCCTCGGCCCGCTTCCGCTCGGAGATGTCCTGGAACACGATCGAGATGCCGTCGCTCGAGGGGTATACGCGGTTCTCGAACCACGCACCCAAGGGCGGATAGTACGCCTCGAACTGGACCTCGACGCGGTCACGCATCGCCCGTTCGTACGCCCCGTGGAACGGCTCGCCGACGCCCTCGGGGAACTTCGGCCAGATGCGCTTGCCGAGCAGCTCCTCGCGCGTGCGCCCGAAGATCCGCGCGGCGCGCTCGTTCACGTAGGTGAAGCACCAATCGTGGTCGAGCGCGACGAAGGCGTCCGTGACGCTCTCGAGGATCCGATCGACCGCGCGGCGCGCCTCGGCGGCCTCGGCCTCGGAGCGCTTGCGATCGGCGATGTCGATCGACAGTACGAAGATGCCCTCGGGCACCGGCTGGACGCGCACGTCGAACCAGTTCGTCGAGCCGTCGGCGAAGGTGTAGAGGAACTCGCCATGCAGCGGGGCGCGCTCGAGCATGGAGCGCCTCAGCATGGCGAACACCTCGGTCGCCTCGATCCCAGGCCACATCTCGAGCATGCTCCGACCGAGCAGCTCCGAGTTCGGGCGCCGGTTGTGGCTGGCCGCGGTGGCGTTCATGTAGAGGTAGGTCCAGTCGAAGCCGAGCAGCTGACAGCCCTCCACGATGCTGTCGACCGTCGTGCGAAAGCGCTCCTCGCTCTGCCGGAGCGCTAGCTCGGCGCGCTTCTTCTCGCTGACGTCGATGCCCATTCCCACGAGGCAGGTCTCGCCCTTCCAGGTCACGCGACGCCCGGTGAAATAGTAGGGCTTGCGCGTCCCGTCCTTGGCGACGAAGTCCGCCTCCGCCCAGGAGTCGCCGTGTGCCATGACCTCGGCGATCCGCTCGGCGACGTGCTCACGGTCCCGACCGCGGAAGAAGTCGAGCGGGTGCATCGCGGCGATCTCGTCGGCGGAGTAGCCCGAGGCGAGCTCGAAGCCCCGGTTCCACCGGAGGAACTTCCCCGTGTGGTCGTAGAAGTACACGATGCCGGGCATGCTCTCGATCATCGCGGCCGAGAAGGCGCGCTCCTCCTCCGCGGCGGCGTGGGCGCGCTCCCGGTCGGCCTCGCGCGCGAGGTTCTCCAGCCCGAAGGCGAGATCCGTGGCGACCTCCTCGAGCAGCGCGATCTCCCTCGACCTGAACGCACGCGCCTCGCTCGCGTAGACGTTGAGTGTCCCGGCGACGACGCCGTTCTCACGAACGGGGATCGCGGCGCTGGCGTGGAAGCCTCGCTCGGCGAGCTGCTCACGCCATGGCGCCGAGGAGGCCTCGTTCAGGATGTCGGCTGTGACCTGGGTGCGGGCCTCGCGGAAGGCCCTGCCCGAGGGGCCTTGCCCTTCGGGTCGATCGTCGGTGTAGACGCGGACCGCGTCGGCATAGGCGCCGTGAACCCCGGCGCGCGCGACGGGCACGAGCCTGCAGGTGTCCGGCTCGTTCCAGCCGATCCAGGCCATCGCGAAGCCGCCCTCGTCGACCAAGGCCGTACACACCGCGTCGAAGAGCTGGGCCCGGCTGCGGGCCCAGACGATCGCATGGTTGACGCTGCTGAGCGCGTCGTAGAGGCGGACCATGCGCAAGACCTCAGCGTCGGTCGCCCCTTCCACGCTGTCGAGCACGATGGATGCTAACGCGCTTCTCTCGCTCGACGCATCGCATAATCGCTCGACACATCGCAGAGTCGCGCTCGACGCGTCGCGCCGTGAACCGTCCTCGCTCGGGACGATCGCCGCGGATAGGATCCCCGCCATGATGCTCCAAGCCATGGGTGCGCTCACGTCGACCATCGGGCGACGCCTCCGTCACGGCCCGCTCAGGCCGAGCTGGTCGCTCATCTTCGAGACCAGCATCTGCCTCCTGCGCCGCACCTCGCAGCGCGCGGCCTCGCTCGACCCGCTCGCCGAGCGCGCGCTGTGGTCGGCCATGAAGGCGCCACCAGCGAAGGTGTTCCGCAGCATCACCCAACGCGACGACACGCTGGGCTCGGTGCCCTCGAGGTGGTTCGAGCCCGCCGAGCTGCGCTCGGACGCCACGATCGTCTACGTGCATGGCGGCTCGTTCATCTATGGGTCCTTCGAGTCGCACGGTGAGCTCATCGCGCACCTCGCCGTGGCGAGCGGCGCGCGTGTGGTCGCGCTCGACTACCGGCTCGCGCCCGAGCACACCTACCCCGCTGCGCTCGACGACGTGGTCGCGGCCTACGCGGCGCTGCTCGAGACCGGCACGGATCCAGCGAAGGTGGTGCTCGCGGGCGACTCGGCGGGTGGCAACCTCGTCTTGGCGACGCTCCTGAGATTGCGCGACGAGGGTCGGCCGATGCCCGCGGGCGTCATCGCGCTCTCGCCCTGGGTCGACCTCGAGCGCCAGGGCGGCACGCTCGAGAGCAACGAGAGCATCGACTGGGGCGTGGCGGCCATGTTCGCGCGCTGGGCGCGCACCTACCTGCCCGAGGGGCCGCTCGACGATCCTCGCGTCTCGCCGATCCACGGCGATTTCGGCGCGACCTCGCCGATGCTCGTGCTCTACGGCGAATGCGAGATGCTGCGCGACCAGGTCGAAGGCTTCATCGAGCGCGTGCGCAAGGCGGGTCTGCCCGTCGAAGCCGAGCGCTACCCCGACATGGTGCACGGCTGGATGACGCTCGCCTCGGCGACACCCGAGGCCGCGCGCGCCTTCGAGCGCTGCGCGCGCTTCGTGGCGGAGCGGACGAGCTGAAGACGTGACCAGAAATGCCAAACAGCGCTTGGGGCTGGGGCCCCGAGCGCCGCGCGCGGCAGCCGACGACAGAGAATTCTTCGCCGAATTCTCCGCATTTCTCGATTTCTGACGAACATCGAGTCGAAAAGCCGAACCCCTGGGTTCGGCTTTTCTGGTCAGCTACTGAGCCGCCTCCGCGCTCAGCCCGCCGCGCCGAGGAAGCTGCGCAGGCGCTCGAGCTCCTCGTCGAGCGCGCGCCGGAACGCGGCCTCGGCGGGCGCCTTGCCCGAGACGTAGCCGAGCTCCACGTCGAGCGCGCCCTCGTCGACCGCGGCGTTGGCCCAGCCGATCACACGATCTCGCCAGAGGAGCGGCAGCGCGTAGTAGCCGAGCTTGCGCTTCGACGCGGGCGTGTAGGCCTCGAAGCGGTAGGCCCAGCCGTAGAAGTGCTCGAAGCGCGCGCGATCCCAGACGAGCGGATCGAAAGGCGCGAGCAGGCGCACCTGCTTCCCCACTTCGCCTGCGCGCAGCGACTCGCCCTCCGGCGCATACCAATCGACGCCGTCGACGCGGTGCTTGGCGAGCCTGCGCTTCGCACGCGCGAGCGCCGCGGCGCGGCCGTCGTTCCATTGAGGCACGCCGCCTCGCAGGTGGCTCAGCAGCTTGCTCAGCGTCGCGGCGGGTAGCGGCGCGTACTTCGCCACGACGGCGTCGATGAGGGCGTCGTGCGCGGCGAGGGGATCGTCGGGAGGTGGCGTAGGCTCACGCAGCGCATAGAGGCGCACGCCGCCCTCGCGGCGCGCGACGCGGAGCAGGCCACGGTAATGGAGCCCGTCGAGCAGCTGCGTGCTGACGTTCGACCGGCCACCGAACCAGTTGGTCGCCGTGCCGAGCGCGAGGGCCGCCTCCACCTCGCGCGGGTGCGCGACGCCGCGCGCGCGCACCGCCTCGAGCACCGCCTCGGCCTGCCTCCAGCGCGCCTTCGTCCAGGCTTCGCGCGGCGTGCGCGGGTGCATGAGTCGGTGCAGCTCGCGCGTGACGAAGCCGGCGTTGACGAAGAAGTCCTCCTCGATCGACAGCTTCGGATAGCGCCGCTCGAGGTCCCCGGCGCGGTAGCCCGCCACACGGTGGCGCAGCGTGAGGTCTTGGGCGCGCGCAGGCGCCCGGATCGGATCGGCCTGCACGAAGCCCAGCCGAGCGAGCGCGCGAGGCAGCGTCGTCGGCGCGAAGAAGGTGCGCGCCACGGCCGCGCGTCGCAGATCGTCGAGGTCGAGGGCGCGTATGCGGGGCACGGGGCGATGATCGCACGGCGGCTCGCGGCTCGCCTCAGGGCATCGACCAGAAGTGCTGGTCGAAGGCGGCCTCGAAGGCCGCTCGACCGAAGCCGGGCTGTACGTGTCGATAGTGGAACCGCAACAGGCGTCGATCGAGCTCCGACAGCGACTGCGCATTGCCCCCCTGGCTGCCCGCCGAATAGAAGACGCTGTCGGTGAAGACCGACGAGTCGCTCATGAGGCCGAGCACCTGCGTGACCTCCTCGAAGGTAAAGTGGCGGAGCGACGCGCCGAACAGCCTGTCTCGCGCGAGCAATACGTAGCCCTTGGTGAGCCTGTGCTCTGCGTCCCAGAAGCCCCAGAACGAGCCGTTGTCGACCGCTTGCACCTGGAAGCCCTTGGCCTGGCCGATGCTCGCGAACTCGGCGTACGGCACGTAGTAGACCTCGATGCTCGCGCCCGAGAGGCCGTCGGGTACCAGGGTGAGCGAGGAGCCGACCTTGCGCAGCTCGGCGTCGAGGGCGCGCACGACCTCGGGAAGAGGCCCGACGGGGCCACCTCGCATCACCGAGATCGTGATCTGCCCCACGAAACGCACCGCGCGGTCCGAGCCACCATACTCGGAGCCGACCGCGACGTCGGCGGCCCAGCGCTTGATTTTCGCGGCCTGCGCCGCGCTCGGCGCAGGTGGCGGCAACGGCGCGGGCGGCGGCAATGGCGCGGGCGGCGGCAACGGCGCAGGCGGCGGCGCCGGGGTGGTTGGCGCGGGCGGCGAAGGAGGCGGCGGCGCAGGTGCGGGAGGCGCGGGCGCAGGCGGGGGCGACCCGGGCGAAGGCGGGGGCGCTGGTCCCCAGCCGGGCATCGGCGCAGGCCACCAGGGCTCGAGCGCGGGCCAGAGCTGCGCGAGCCCCTGCGAGAGCGCGGGTGGCAGCGCCCAGGCGGGAGGCGGCGGCGGCGCGAGCGGTGGAGCGGGCTGGGGAGGATGCGGCGCGTGCACCCGCGGATCGAAGTTGCCGGCCCGGTGCGGCGAAGGGCGGGCCGCCGGGCGCTGCACACAGGCCGCGCCGAGCAGGAGCGAGACGCCGCAGAGCGCCGCGCGCAGTCGGAGGCTCATCGCCAATGGCAAATCCACTCCCACTGCGACGGCCCGCCTCCCTCCTCTGCGCGGGCCGAGCGGGCCCCCGTCTTGCGTATCGACTCCTCGAGCCAGCCAGTGATCGTCTTTCTCACGTGCGGCGGCAGCGTGGGGTGCTGCCTCACGACGAGGCGCGCCGAGCTCGGTGAGAGCTGCTCGGTCGTGGCGGTCCCGGTGTCCTGGAAGCGCGACCACACCGTCGCGGTCTGGTCGATGAGGAAGGGCACCGAGACCACGCGCACGATGTAGCGATAGATCCCCCCCAGCATCTCCGCCGCGAGCTCCGCGCCGAGCCTGCGCGAGGGATCGGGATCGTGCGGGAACAAGAGCGGCGCGGACTCGCCGAGCATCGCCTCCGCCGTCTGCATGGGCACCCACTGCGTCGCGATGAGCGTCTCCCAAGCGGTGCGCTGCTCCGGTGTGAGGCGCTCGAGCAGAGCCTTCTCCGCCTCGGGGCCGAGCGCTCGCACGCGGGCACGCACGATCACGAGCGCTGCAGCTTTGTACTTCGCCACGACCCCACGACTCTAGCTGCTCGAGCGCGCGCCTGTCGAGCAGGCCCACCCCGAGATGCGGGCGCTGCGGCAGGCCGCGAGCGGAGACGCGTGCACCGCAAAGTAGACCGATTCGATCGGAGGATGCGCCCTGTCGGGGCGGCGGTCGACGCGCTACGCAGACGCTGGACGCGCGAGGCAGGCTGGTTCCCTCCGCGCTCCGACGAGGAGCCCATGCCCTACGACGTCGTCATCGCTGGAGGAGGCCCCGCGGGCCTCTCCGCCGCCCTCACGCTCGGCCGATCCCGGAGGCGCGTCTTGCTCTGCGACGCGGGGCCGCGCCGCAACGAGGCTGCGAGCCGAGTCCACAACTTCGTCACCCGCGACGGTACGCCGCCCGCCGAGTTCCGCCGCATCGCGCGCGAGCAGCTCGCCGCCTACCCGAACGTCGAGCTCAGCGATGTGCCGATACTGCGAGTGCGCGGCGCCGAGGGTGCCTTCGAGCTGCAGACCGGCGCCGCTGAGCTCGGCGCGCGGCGCCTGTTGCTCTCGACCGGCATGATCGACGAGCCCTACCCGATCGAGGGCTTCGCCGAGCTCTGGGGTCGCGGCATCTACCAGTGCCCCTACTGCCACGGTTGGGAGATCAAGGAGCGCCCCTGGGGCTACCTCCTTCGTGAGGCCTCGATGCACCACTTCGCCGTGATGCTGCGCAGCTGGTCGGAGCAGGTGACCGTCTACACCCAAGGCGCCGTGGAGCTCGGCCCCGAGCAGCGCGGCGAGCTCGAGCGACACGGCGTGGCGCTCGAGACGCGGCCCATCGCGCGCCTCCTGCGTTCTGGAGACGCGCTCGCCGGGGTCGAGCTCTCCGACGGTCGCGTCGTTCCCTGCGAGGCACTCTACGCGCACCCGCCCCAGCGCCAGGTGAAGCTCGTCACCGACTTGGGCCTCGAGCTCGACGCCGAGGGCTACGTGCGCGTCGACCCGATGTCGCGTGAGACCTCGCTGCCAGGCATCTACGCCGCCGGAGACCTGTGCTCACGAGCACAGAGCGCCGTCTTCGCCGCTGCGGCCGGCGCACACGCCGCCGGCATGATCAACCACGAGCTCAGCCGCGAACTCGGCTCCGCGCCCTCCACGCGGCGGGCGTAGCACCGTGCTCGCGCCTGAAGAGGCGGATGAAGTGCGTCGGGTCCACGTAGCCCACGTGTTCGGCGATGAGCTCGACGCGCTCGTCGGTGTACAGCAGCCGCCTGCGCGCCTCGGCCAGTCGCGCGGCGATGATCCACCCGACGACCGTCTTGCCCGTGGCGGCCTTCACGGTGGTGGCGACGTGCGAGGGCGAGCGGCGCACGAAGTCGGCGACGTCACGTAGAGAGATCGGGCTGAGGCAACGCCGCTCGATGAAGCGCAGCGCCTCGCCGACGATCGGCTGGTGCGCCGGGGCTCTCGCCGTCGTGGCGCTCGCGCGCGCGACCTCCGTGAGGATCAGCGTGAGCAGGCTCCGCTGCGCGAGCGCGTCCTGAGCTGCGAGCTCGCCCGAGCTCGACTCTCGGTGGAGCTCCTCGCAGAGCCTCGCGAGCTGCTCCTGCCGGCTCGCGGGGATGCGCACCACGGCCGAGGCGCCCGAAGCCGCACGCAGGAAGGGGTCGAGCAGCGCGCCGAGCTCGGCTGGGCGCTCCCAGGCCGCGTCGAAGCCGATGCCCCAGGCCTGCGAGGCGCGGGACTCGAGCACCCCGTGGCGCGCCCCCGCGGGCACGAGGTAGACGTCGCCGGCCTCGACCTCGTAGCGCGCCCCCTGCTGAACCACGGCGCTGCCCTGCGTCACGAAGCCGAGCGCCATGTAATCGTGCACCACCGAGGCGCGTGGCGCGCAGCCGCCGCCGAGGCTGTGTCGCTGCACCCGCACCGGCCCGTGGAGCTCGCTCCCGTGGAATGGCTGCCGCATCGGTGGGGGGAGCGTAGCCCGCCGCGCCGCAGATGCAACACGGATGCATTTGTGGCGTGCGGGGATGGCTTGGCTCCGTGCAGTCTCACTCCGAGAACGGCGCGAGCCCGTCTGCGACCGCTGGCCAGACGCTGCCGTCCCAGTCGTAGGGTGGGCCGAGCCCGTAGTCGCCGGTGTGGCGGAAGGCCGATACGCGGAACGCGGGCATGGCGACCGTGAGCTCGCTGGTCGGCACGAGCAAGACCATGGCGTTGCCCCGGATGATGAGCCGCGCATCGGAGGGAATGCTCACGAAGCCGCCGCCGGAAGCGTCGGTCACGCGCAGGCGCCATCCCTCTGCTGGTGTGTATTCGGCCGCGAACCAGAGGTCGGTGCCCTTGAAGAAGTCGTTCGCGTACTGCGGCTGCGGTTGGTAGTTGTTGCCGGCGACGCCGTCGGCGTCGAAGACGAAGCCGTACTGGTAATGGTTGACGGCGTCGGCGATGGGCACCTCGCCCCCGAGCGCCGTGTAGAGCACCGTGAACGGCCCCTCGGGCGCGGGCAACGCGGGGTCGACGCAGAGCGTGTGGCCGTTGGGGCCCGCGCCGCAAGGGAAGTCGGCCGGGTCGAACTCGGCGGGCGCGATCGAGCCTAGCGGCCCGCTCGCGCCGGCGCTCATGTTCGACGCACCGAGCAGCGCGGTCCCGTAGCGACGCAGCGTCGTGTGGTCGTTCGCCACGAGCTTGGAGCCGATGGCGACGGCGGAGTGGAGGATGCTCGTCACCTCGACGGGTAGGCAGGCGAGCGCGAAGTCGAGGAGCTGCGCGACGGCGCGCACGTCGGTCATCGTGGGGTCGGTGGCGGAGCAGGGTGGCTCGGTGGGCGCGACGCAGCGGACGAGAAGGGGAGAGGCCCAGAACGAGAACGGCTCCTCCCATTCGTCCAAGGGCGCCGAGCTACGAATGACGTCACCCTCGAGACGAGCTTGAAGCACGTCGTCTCCGTAGGTCGCGCAGCGGAACTCGAAGGGGATCAAGGACGTGCCGTCGAGCTCGGGAAGCGCAATCTCCGAGGGCTCCAGAACGAGCTCCGTCGCGCCTGGGCTCGATGGGTCGCGGATGACCAGCAGCTGCTGCGACGTCTCGCGCTCGGAGCTCGTGACGGTGAGGCGCTGAGGTCGGAGGTCCAGGGCGCCGCGTCGAGCAAGCGTGAGGATGCCGGTGTGTTGCGTTCCCGTGGTGCACTCCGTGCACGAAGTGCTGATCGAGAGCTCGAAGGCGTTCTGGGGATGGGAGACCTGGCGCGCGGCGAAGGTGTTCGACGCTTCGGCGACTTCGTCGTTCGAGGCATACGATCCCAGCTGCGCCAAGAGCTCGGCCCTCGACGCTGCGATCGCCTCGTCCGTCGCCACGACGAACGCCTCACCGACGTGCGCCGCGGGCTCCGGCGGTGGCTGCGGTGGGAGGTCGGGCTCGAGGCAGGTCACGCCGCGCTCGACCCATCCGTCCACGCCGGGACGCCCTTCGATCAGCACGACGAACCTCAGGGAGAGCTTCCCCGATCCAGCGCTCTGACACTCGAGCGGGACCTCGACCTCGTAGGGAGGGGGCGACCCACGGGTGAGGAGGTTCAGGTTCGCGACCTTCGATCGGAGGCGCACCGCACCCGTCGCGGAGGCGAGAACCTCGATGGATCCGAGCGCGTCGGCAGGCGGCAGAACGCGGACGTTCGTGACCCAGGTCGAGCCGACGAGCTTGATCCCTGGGCGGGGGACGTCGACCGTCGCAACCCCGGCGTAGGCCTGGTCTCCCTGCTCCTGCTGGGGCAACGCGACCCGCACCCTGGAGAAGTGCGGCACGGGCACGACCGTCCAGGTGTCCTCGAGGCCTCCCATCACATCAGCGCCCCACACGAAGCTCTGGAGCCCCTCGGCGCTGCCGTCGGCCGACTCGAGATCCACGAGCGGAAGCCAGCGGCCGCCGTCGTCGGTGCTGCCCGTCTGCACGAACAGCGCCGCGGGCCTCGCGAACTGGAGCCCGCTCGGCTCGAGCGCGTAGCGCAGCTCGCCTTCGCTCGGCTCGCGCGTGACCGTGATCGCCGCGTCGCTCGGCGCGGCGCCCTCGGGCACCCACAACATCGCGCGGCCGTCGTCGCTGAAGACGAAGCGCTCCGGCCGATTGGCGCTGACCGATTCGTCGTCGCCGCAGGAGAGGAGCGCCGCGCTCACGAAAGGCAGCGCACGCAGGAGAAGGAAAGACGCTCGGAGGCCCATGGAGAGCGAGGCTATCGACGAAAGCACGGGAACCAATGGATCGCGTCGGGGGGTTTTGTGGGGGGTGGCCCCCCCTTGCCTCGGCCGCCATGGAGCCTCAGTCCGCGGCGCTCGTCGCCGAGAGCCGCACGGTCGTTCCCCCGACCGCGCCGGGTCCGACCTCCAGCGTCCCCCCGATCGACGCCGCGCGTGCGGCCATCGACGCGAGCCCTCGCCCGCCCCTTCGTGCTCGCGCCGTTCCGCCGCCGCCGTCGTCGCTGACCTCGAGCAGCAGCCGCGCCGGGTCGACCGACAAGCGCACCGTCACCTTCGCGGCCTGCGCGTGCTTGAGGGCGTTGACGATCGCTTCGCGGTGGACGCGCGCGAGCGCCACGTAGCGCGCGAGATCCGGCCGGGGCAGCTCGCTCTCGGCGAGCTCGAGCTCGAAGCGATGCTCCACGCCCTGGGCCTCGAGCAGGTTGGACCCTTGGCGTCGCAGCTCTGCAGCGAGCTCCTTGTACGTCGCCGGTAGGTCGTCGAAGCCGGTCATCAGCGTGCGCAGCTCCCCCATGCCCTCGTCGGCGAGCTCTGCGATGCGCTCGAGGGTGGTCTCGCGATCCTCGGGCACCCTGCGCCCCCGCTCGGCGAGCAGCCGCAGGCTCGTCACGGCCCCGCCGAGACCGTCGTGCAGATCACGGACGAGCACGTCGCGCTCGCGCACGAAGCGGTTCAGCGCTCTCCCATGCTCGACGACCTCGCGCTCCATCTGCCGAATGCGGCGCGCGACGATCGCGATGAGCGCGACGACGACGCTCATGTAGCCGACGTCGGCGAGCAGCAGCCCGTCGTTCACGACGCCAGCGGAGACCGCGATGTCGTGCAGCACGCCCACCGACGCGATCGCGAAGCCACCGACGAACATGCGTGCCTCCACCTCGCGTCTCGCCCTCGACCCCACGTAGGCGAGGACCGCGACCATGCCTGACGCTGCGAGCACCCTGCCGCCGATCCACAGGGGCGCCGCGACGGCGTAGAAGCTGGCGTGGGGCAACGCGAGCGCGGCGGCCGAGAGTCCCGCGTGAAGGGCGAAGGCCACCCACAGCTTGCGGACGAAGCGCCAAGGGCCCGGTTCGAACACCGCGTCGACGAAGTAGGCGACGCCGGCAGAGATGAGCGAGCCCACCATCCACCAGATCGCGAACCAGAGCTCGAGCGAGGGCATCCAGAGCTGCCGCGCGCGCGTCTGGAAGAGCGACCACGCCCCCATCGAGAGCGCGAAGAGCGCGATCGAAGCCCAGGCGCGTCGTTCGCGTCGCTGGATCGAGAGCGCCAGAGCGGCGACGGCGACGGCGAGGTAGGCGACGCCGAGCGCCAGCCTCGGCATGTCGCGCGCCACGAGGTTCGCGAGCAGCTCCGCACGCTCGCCGACGCGCGGCGCCGCTGGAATGCCGACCTGCGTGTAGCGAGACACGACCCGGAGCTCCACGAGCGCCTCCCGCCGGTCGGCCGGCAGGGGCACCACGTAGAAGGGGATGCCGCTCGCCTCGGCGTAGTCGTAGCCCGCGAGCACCAGCTCACCGTCGACATAGGCCGCGAGCCCGACGTAAGCGCGCGGCACGAGCAGCACCGGGTCGCGCAGCTCGGGCACGCTCACACGCGCGCGTAACCAGAGCGCGACCGGCGGCTCGAGATCGGCGCGCAGCAGCGTCGATGGGTCGGCCAGGTAGCGGAGGTCGCTCGGCGCGCGAGGCGGGGCCGCGAGCGAAGCTGCGGCCTCGGGCTCGCTCCGCTCCGCGAACGACGCCGGCGTTCCGGCCTCCGGCGCGCAGGCGACCAGCAGTGGCGCCGCGAGGCAGACGAGCCCGAGCCCCGCTCGGGCGCGTGGTAGCCTGGAGGCACCACCGTGGACGACGCCGCGCAGCCGCTCCGGCTCTTGCTGGTCGAGGACGACGCCCTGCTGCGCCAGGAGCTCGAGCGCGCGGTCGCGACGGCGAGCGACATGGCCATCGCTGGTTCCTTCGGCCTGGGCGCCGAGGCCGCCGCGCTCGAGGCTCCTTACGAGCTCGCGGTGGTCGACCTCGGACTGCCCGACATGGAGGGCAGCCACCTCATCCGACTCTTGCGCCAGCGCAGGCCGGAGCTCGACGTGCTGGTCCACACGGTCCACGAGGACAAGCGCTCGGTGTTCGAGGCGATCGTCGCCGGCGCCTCGAGCTACGTGCTCAAGGGCTCGACGCCGGATGTGCTGCTCGACGCCATCCGCGAGCTCCACGCGGGTGGCTCGCCCATGAGCCCCCGCATCGCTCGAGAGGTCATCGCGAGCTTCCGCCGCCAGGGCCGCGTCGCCGACAAGCACGCGCTGTCCGCCCGCGAGCACGACGTGCTGGCGCGCCTCGAGCAGGGGCTCTCCTACAAGGAGGTGGCCTCGGCGCTCTGCGTCAGCACCCACACGGTGCACGGCCACGTGAAGCGGATCTACGAGAAGCTCCACGCCACGAGCAAGGCGGACGCGCTCACCAAGGCGAAGCTCCGCGGGATCCTCTGAACGAGGCACGCGCCCAGGGTAGCGGGGCTTTTGCCCTGTGGCGCGGCTCCCCCCGAGAATCGACCCATTCAGCCCACTCGAGCCTCGGCTCCTCAGGCCCGGGGCAGGGACATGGATCATCGTTGCATCACCCACAATGCCCCCGCCGGGGACCCCCGATGGGCGCGGTCTGCGGGCTATCCAATGGGCATGCAAACCCTGACTGCTTCCAGCCCGATCCCCCAACGCCCCCTGAGCCCGCGTGCTCTCGGCGGCATCCCCGCGCTCGGCATGGCCTCCGCCCTGCTCGCGCTGCTCGGCCTCGCCTGCGGCGACGACACCGGAGGAGGAGGCGCCGGCGGAGGCGGAGGGTCTGGGCCGAACACGACGAGCACCACGACGACGACCGGGAGCGGTGGCGGCGCGGCCACCACGAGCTCCGCCGGCGGCGGTGGTGAGGGAGGCGCCACCGGCGCGGGCGGTGCTGGCGAAGGCGGCGCAGGGGGCGCAGCAAGCGCGATCGAGTGCGAACTCTTCCAGGGCACGGAGTACTGCTCGACCGACTGCGCTTCGTTGCCTCAGACCCTGGCGACCACTGCAGGGATCGAGGCAAACATGCGGGGTGCCGTCGTCTGTCAGTCGCCTTCGACCTGCACGGTGACATCCAATACTTTCTCGAACGGCCCCTTCCCCTGCGCCTTCGACGACACGCTGATCGGCGTGTCGTACAACGCGAACACCACGCTCGCCCGGTTGTTCAGCTCGTCGAACCGCCACTTCACCTCGGCGAGCCACGGCACCATCAACTCCGAGTTCCCGAACGAAATCAATGGCGCGCCGGGCGGCACGACGATGACGCTCGTCGTGAACGACGGCCCGAGCGCCAACCCGAGCGCCGACGACTACACGGTCGTCCTACGGATCGACGCGACCACCATCACGGTGACCTCGGTAACGAAGAACTGAGGCGAGGGGTAGGCCTGAAGAGGGGCCGCACCGCTGTCACCGCAGCGTGCCGAGCGGCTCGACATCTCGCGGACCGCGCCGAGCGACGCGGAAGGGTCGCTCGAGCAGGCCCCCCGGGACGCGGTCTCGGCGCGGCAGGCCGCGAGCGAAGGCGCATCGCCACATTTCACTTGCAGGTTACCTAACCACTCGGTTACCTGTCGGTCATGCAGTCGCCCGACCTGTCGCAGATCTTCGCGGCGCTCGCCGACCCGACGCGCAGGGCGATCCTCGCTCGGCTCGCGGAGGGCGAGGCGCCGGTGAAGGAGCTCGCCGAGCCCTTCGACGTCTCCGGCCCCGCGATCACGAAGCACCTCAAGGTGCTCGAGCGCGCGGGGCTCATCACACGCAGCCGCGAAGGTCAGCAGCGCCCCTGCCGGCTCGAGCCACGCGCGCTCGAGCCGGCTTCGGCGTGGATCGAGCAGTACCGCGCCATGTGGGAGGAGCAGCTCGATCGCCTCGACGACTATCTGAAGAGCGTCGTCTCGAACCCCGAGTCCACCACTCCGAAGAAGCCGGCTCGCAAGGCGAGCCGCAAGAAGACCGCGAGCAGAACACCGAGAGGAGCGCGCCATGGCCAGCCGAAGTGAGCCCAACGAGATCCGCATCACCCGCGTCTACGACGCCCCCGTCAGCGTGGTGTGGGAGGCCTGGACGAACCCCGTGGAGGCCGCGAAATGGTGGGGCCCGCGCGGCTTCACGACCACGACACACAGCAAGGACCTGCGCCCGGGTGGCACCTGGCGCTACACGATGCACGGCCCCGACGGCGTCGATTACCCCAACATCGCGACCTACCACGTGGTCGAGCCCCTCGCGAAGCTCGTCTACGACCACGGCGCGACCGAGACGACGCCGCCGCTCTTCCGCGTGACGGTCAGCTTCTCCGAGAAGAACGGCAAGACGACCATGGATATGGTCATGGCCTTGCCCACCCCCGAGGCCGCGAAGCAGACGGCGGGCTTCATCAAGAAGGCAGGCGGCAACGCGACCTGGGACAGGCTCGCCGAGTACCTCGGAGAGGCCGCGACCCAGCGTCCGCGCTTCGTCATCCACAGGAGCTTCGACGCGCCCGTCGCGCGCGTCTTCGCGATGTGGACCGACCCGGAGCACCTCGTCCGTTGGCTCCCTCCTGCGGGCACGACGATGCGTTTCGTGCGCTCGAGGATCGCGGTCGGCGAGAGCACGCTCTTCGCCATCGCGGGCGAGCACGGCACGATGCACGTGCGCGCCGAGTACCTCGCGATCGATCCCGCCGAGCGCATCGTCTACGTGCAGCGCTTCGTCGACGAAGAGGAGCGCCGCGCACCGGCGCCAGGCGCGGAGGCGTGGCCTGAGGCATTGCGCAACACGGTGCTCTTCACCGAAGAGGGGCCCGGGCGCACGCGCGTGACGCTGACGACCGAGGTGGAAGGCGAAGCCAGCGCGGCCGAGCTCGCGGCCTTCGTCGCCGAGCGCCCGGGCATGACGCTCGGCTGGACGGGCTCCTACGACGCGCTCGAGGCGCTGCTCGAGGCGGGCGCTTCGTGATCCGCTCGATCACCGCCTATTTGACGGAAGACCACGAGCGCATCCGCGCCCTCATCGCGCGCGCGCGCGCCGGCGACGGCGAGGCCTACGAAGAGCTGCGCGGCGCGCTGCTGCGGCACATCGGCATGGAGGAGAAGATCCTGCTGCCGGCGCTGCGCGCGGTCGGCCTCGACCCGCCGGCGATGGCGCAGATGCGCCTCGATCACTCGGCGCTCGTGGCGATGCTCGTGCCTCCTCCGTCGCCGGAGTTGCTCGATCGGCTCACGCACCTGCTCGAGCTCCACGATCCGCTCGAGGAGGGGCCCGAGGGGCTCTACGCGCTCGCAGACGAGTCCGTGCCGGACGTCGCCGAGGTGCTCGCCGCGCTCGAGCGCGCGCCGGTCCCACCGCTGGCGCCGCACTTCGACGGCCCGCGGGCCTACGCGGCGGTCGAGCAGCTCGAGGCGCGCGCGGCCGAGGGTCGAGCTCGCGGCTGAGCGGCGCGGCGGCCGCGTGACTGGTCGGGATAGCGCGGGGGTGATGCGCGACGCTCGGGGTCGTGAACGACACGCCTCCCAGGACGGTCCGCGTGGAGCTGCGCGCGCAGGCCGATCACCCCTCCGCGCTCGCCAACGCGGCCCTCTGCGCGGCCCGAGCCGGCGCCCGCGTGCTGGTGCTGCGCAACTCGGTCGCAGACGCGATCGCGACCCAGGAGGCGCTCGAGCATCAGCGCCTCGCGGCCGACGAGCCGCTGCTCTTCCGCGTGCGCGGCTTGGCGACGCTGCATCACGACGACTTCGCGCCCGAGGACCGCGTCGCGCTCGATCGCGCGCTCGAGGCGCGCCTCGGTCGCCGCGCGAGCCAGCGCCGAGGCTGCGTGGTCGTGGCCGCGCAGACGAGGCAGGAGCGCGACGACCTCGACGCCGACTTCCT
This sequence comes from uncultured Polyangiaceae bacterium, assembly GCA_938004785.1. Taxonomy (GTDB): domain Bacteria; phylum Myxococcota_A; class Polyangia; order Polyangiales; family Polyangiaceae; genus CALKVW01. Next base: position 63,418 of record CALKVW010000067.1, on the reverse strand, counting down.
GCTCACCGACCTCGCGCCGATGAACGTGCTGCATCGCCGGTTCCGCGTCGTGCACCGTCACCGGGAGCAAGACCCCTACCGTGTACCTGGCTTCCGCGTCGCGAGCGCGGTCGTGCTCTTGCGAGACGAGCCCATCGACGTGCGCCTCGGCCTCGAGCACGAGGGAGAGCTCCGCGCCGAGTGGCTCGGTGCGAAGCCCGAGGCGGAGCACCTTCGGCTCCGCTTCGGGCCGCTCGAGATCCGTGGACCCTTCGGGAGCGCGCTGCGCGAGCTCGAGCTCCGGACCTCCGGCGTCCTCCGCGACGAGCGCGAACCGCAGCTGGAGCCACGCGACGTGCGCATCGACGAGTCCGCCAGAGGCAGGGTCCTGAGCTTCTCCGTGGGCGAGCAGCGCTACGTCTACGATCGCTGGGGGCTGCGCCCGGCTCAGCGCAGGCCGTGACGCCAGCGCAGTCGATGCGCGCCGCGAGACCGCTCAGCGGATCGCGGCGAGCAGATCAGCCGAGCCGGCCACGCCCACGACACCCATCGCCCCGAGCACGGGCGCGAGGCGTACGCGGGCCCTGCCGTGGAGCCCGGGCTGCGTATCGAGCTCGAGCTCGGTGAGCTCTCCGTCCAACACACGAGCGTAGGCCGCGCAGAGCGGATCCGCCCCGGGCGCGGCGGAGCGCGCGATGAAGACGGCCGCGAGCTCCGTCGAGAGCCTGTCGTTGCGCGCCACGAGCTCGAGCCGTTGGTCGACGATCCACGCCGGCCCCGCGCTCGCTTCGAGCATCGCCGCGAGCTCTGCGCGCGCGCGCAGGCAGCCCTGGGTGAGCCGGCGCTCGCCGGAGCAGTCGCGCAGGACCATCAACACAAGCTCGGTGCCGGTGGCGCTCGGTGGCTCGAAGCTGAGCTCCACCTCTCGCAGGCCGTTCGGCCCACACTCGACGAGCTCGCGCTGGGAGGTGCCGACGCCCTCGAAGGCGCGCGCGAGCAGCGAGCGCCAGGCCTTCGCCGAGCGCGCCGGGAGCCAATGCTCGAGCGACATGCCCACACGGCACTCGCGCTGCGTGAGCCACTTCGCGAGCAGCTCGAAGCGCTCGCCACGCCCCACGATGACACCCTCGCGGTCGAGCGTCGCGAAGGCGCTCGCGCCGGGCAGCGCCTCCTCCGAGCCCGTCGACACCACCTGGAGCATCGCTACGAGCCCTGCGTCGTCCGGAACCGAACCGTGCACCGCAACAAGCTGGGGTCACTCGAGGATCGGGGCAAGACACATCCCGATATCTCGTTACGTGACGCAAACTATGCGCGCCGCCCCATGCTCCGAGCCTGCATGGGTGTGCGCGCATGGGGCAGGCCTGACCCCCCCCTGGGGACTCGTCACTCCTCGGCCGTGGCCCCCGTGTACTTGCGCAGACGCTCGCGCAGGGTCGTGCGCGGCATGCCGAGCATCGACGCGGCTTGGCTCAGGTTGCCGCCGGCCCGCGCGAAGGCATCGAGGATCATGCGCCGTTCGGCGTCTCGGATCGCGCGCCGCGAGTAGGCCTCCCCCGAGCCGGGGGAGCGCGAGCCCAGGCTCACCGCAGGCCGCCGCGAGGAGGGCGGCTCGGAGTGAGGGCCCCTGCCGCTCGAGGGCGGCGGGGCCGACGAGCCTCGTCGCCTCGCGAGCTCGGGTACGTCGGGCGAGCTGCGCAAGGCCTCGCGCACGTGTTCACTCGAGATGCGCCCTCCCGCTGCCAGGATCGACGCGTGCTCCAGCACGCACCGGAGCTCTCTCACGTTGCCAGGCCAGGCATGCTCACCGAGCGCGACGAGCGCCTCGCACTCGAGCGTGGGCTCGGGCACGCCGTTGCGCTCCGCGAAGCCCACGAGCAGGCAGCGCGCGAGCTCCGGGATGTCGCTCGCGCGCTCTCGTAGAGGCGGCAGCTGGATGCGGAAGCCACCGAGCCGATAGTAGAGGTCCGGCCTCAGCCCACCGTCTGCACGCCCGTGCGCGAGCGCCACACGGTGCGTGGCGCTCACGATGCGCGTCGCGAGCGGTATCGTCAGGTTCGAGCCCACCCTGCGGATGCTGCGCGTCTCGAGCGCCCGGAGGAGCTTGGCCTGCACCGAGGTGGGCATCTCTCCGATCTCGTCGAGGAACACCGTGCCCCCACGCGCGGCCTCGAGCAGCCCGATGCGCCCGGTGCGTGCGCCGGTGAACGCGCCGGCCTCGTGACCGAAGAGCTCGCTCTCGAACAGCGCCTCCGGGATCGCCGCGCAGTTCACCGCCACGAAGGGGCGATGGGACCCGACACCGAGCTCGTGGATCCCAGTCGCGACCAGCTCCTTGCCGGTGCCCGTCTCCCCGAGCACCAGCACGGCGACCTCCTGGAAGCGCGCGACGAGTGCGATCTGACGCCGCACCGCCTCGACGGCCGGATCGGCGCCGCGCACGTGCGCGCTCAGCCAATCCTCGGCGTCGACGACCATGGACCGCATGCGGAGCAGCGCCCGTTCCAGCTCCGAACGTCGGAAGTACTCGCACTCGAGCTTACCCGGCCCGCGCCCCGGATCGGCGCTGCGATAGCCGAGCAAGAGCCCCGAGCGCACGAACCTGAAGATGCGCCCGAGCGGCAGGGCCGCTTGGGCCTGGAGGTCCACCAGCACGGCGGTCGTATCCTGGGACTCGAGCAGCGCCTCCGCGCTCGCGGCGTCACGCGCGAGGGTCACGACGCAGGGGCTGCCACGCAGCACCTCGTGCACCTGCTCCACCACCAGGTGATCTTCGGTGAGGACGCCGATACGCCGTTCGGGCCAAACGGTCGGCGATCGCTCGACCAACGCAGCACTCGTCAACAAACTACTCGTGTCCTCGGCCGAAGTGGGGCCACCGACGATCGAGCCACCGTACACCATCCTTCCAATGCCCCTTCCCCAATTCGCCGACCGAGCCCCCCGACTCGACCTGCCGCGCGCGGCGGCACCATCCTCTGCGTGAACTGACCCGAGCCTGCAGCGCTGAAGCTCCGGCGCCGACTCTCCGGCGCGCCGCGTTCGCCACCCCGAGGCAGCGCGTCGCTGCGAAGGTCGCGCCCGGCGCGCCCCCGACGTAGCAGTTTCGATGCCGCGCCGGAGCGGGCCGAGCGCGCACCGCCGTCGGCCGCGAAGCGCCACCACACGCCTGCGCCGAGACGACGCGCGAGGCCGATGAACCGCGAGTTCGGCCCCGGTTTCCGCACGCCTCGAGGGGCAACCCCCGCTCGCGCGCTGCCTCCGACGCGCGAGCGAAGTCGTTACGCAACGTCAGATTGGGTCGTCAAGTTCCGCCGCCGATCGACGGATCCCGCCACCCGTCTCGACGGCCGGATCCCCGAGCTTTCACGAAAATCCTTCGCTGCGTGCATTGGCAAGGATTTCGCTTAGGGCCTCCCGCCGCGCCGCGGCTGGGGAGGCAGGGTCTTTGGTTCAGCACACACACGACGAGTCCGTCAGCGGCGACGAGGTCTGGGACGGCGCGAGGCTCAGGCTCGCGGGCGTCGGCGGCTCGATGCTCGTCTGCACGAGAGAGGGCACGGTCGTCGGAGCCACCCCGAGCGCCAGCGCGCTGCTCGACCGCCTCGGTGTACCCGCCGGCACCACTCGACGATTGCCCACGACCTTGTGGTCCTCCGTCGGCGCCGCGCCAGAGGGCGAGGCGCGCGCCTGGAGGCCCGACGAGTCACCCGAATCGGCCTGCCTGGGCTGCACGCGGTATGCCCTGGGCCCGACCCACGACCTGCTCCTGATGCGCGAGGTCACCGACAAGCAAGTGGCGCTGTCGCGGCGATTGCACCAACAGCGACTACAAGCGATCGGCCGCCTCGTCGCCACGATGGCCCACGACCTGCGAGCGCCGCTCTCGGTCATCGTCTTCCATTCGGAGGTCCTCTCCAAACGCACGGCGACGCTCAGCGCCGACGACGTGCGCGAACGCGCCGAGGAGATCCGGCTCGCCGCGCACGGGCTGCAGAGCAGCATCGACGGGGTGCTCGACTACGCGCGCCTCGGACCACCGATCACGCAGCCCATTCACGTCGACTCGATCGTGCGGCGCGTCGCCGCCCTCCTGAGGCACACCATCCGCGATGGTGGCCACCGACTATCCATACCATCGAACGCTCGGCCTACACCGGTGATGGCGAACCCCATCGTCGTCGAGCAGATCCTCGTGAACCTCGTGCTCAATGCGCTCGAGTCCGACCCAGCACCCCGCGAGGTATCCATCGACATCACCTCCAGGGACGGCCTCTGCTGCGTGGTCGTCGAAGACGACGGGCCCGGAATCGCGGACTCTCTCCGCGAGACCGTATTCGAGCCCTTCTTCACCACGAAGACCCAAGGGACAGGCATCGGGCTCACGAGCGCGCGCGAGGCGGCGCGTGAGCTCGGGGGAGACCTCAGCCTGGAGCCTTCCGGCTCGGGCGCCCGATTCTGCCTCTGGCTCCCACCCGCGCCGAGGGACTCTGTGCCGTGAGCACGGTTCTGATCGTGGACGACGACGCCGCGCTGAGGGGAGCGCTCGCGCGCGAGCTCGGCACCCAGGGCTACGAGGTGCTGACCGCGCCCTCCGTCGGAGACGCCGCGGCGGTCCTCGGCTCCCGCCGGATCGACGTGATGCTGACCGATCTCCGCATGAACGAGCACGACGGCATCGATCTGCTGACGAGGGCGCGCGCGAGCTCGCCCCGCACCCGCTGCATCCTCATGAGCGCCTATGCCACGGCACGAGACTACGAGACGGCGCTCGAGCTCGGCGTCGTGCGCGTGCTGTGCAAGCCCTTCGGCCCCAGCGACATGCTGGCCGCGGTCCGACAGGCCGTCGAATGCGAGACGGGCTTCCGAGGGAGCGTTCATGGCCTCTCACTGCTCGACCTGCTCCAGATCTTCCACCTCGGCAGGCGCACGCTCACCGTCGCCCTCAGTGGCCTCGAGAAGGCGCGTGTCCACCTCTGCGAGGGGGAGATCGTGCACGCCGAGGTCGGCACGCTCAGGGGCTCGGAGGCCCTCGCCGCGCTCCTGGCGGCGGACTCGGGCTCGATCACGACCACCGTGCTGAGCGGGGACGAGCGTTCGATCGACCGACCATTCCAGCCGCTCATGCTCGACCTCTTGCGCCAGCTCGACGAGGCACAGCGGAGCTCTCAGCGGGTGAACGGGGCGAGCCTCGCGCCTGCGCCGCTCACGAGCGCGAGCCGCCCCTCGACCCTGCCCCCGCCGGCCTACGAGAGCTGGAACAAGCTGCGGGCCTTCGTCGAGAGGATCGGGCCGGGCACCCGCAGCGTGTGGCTGGACGAGGGGCAGGCCCTCGCCCACCCACCCAGCGGCGAGCTCGACGCCGCGGCACTCGACAGCGCCATCGAGGGCGTGTTCAGCGCCGCCGCACAGCTCGCCGACGCACCGGCCATCGAGCGCATCGAGTGCCTGCACGAGGACGGGGGCGTGGCGATCTTCCGCATGGGGGGAGGAGGCAGGCTGGTCGTCTCCGAAGACCAAGGTGGGCGCTACGCGACCCTCCGATTCCGCGCCGTGGTCGGGAGGATCACGGGCTTCATGGACCACGGTACGAACCAATGAAACGAGGATGAATCATGGGAAAGATCGATGATGCGTGCAAAGAGGTCGTCGCTAAGGTCGACGGGGGGGTCGCCTGTGGCGTGGTCGACCTCGACACCGGCATGCTCCTGGGCGTCTACAACAACGCCCAGTACACGCAGACGCTGAACGAGATCGTCGCTGCCGCGGCGATGGACCTCTTCCGCGGGCCGAACATCGGGCGAATCGAGCAGATGGTCCGCCAGCACCGCGGCATACCCGAGAACGGCGCTCATTACTTCCAGGAGATCCACATCACCTCGGAGAACAACTACCACTTCTGCAAGACCATCAAGGGCGGCAAGGCCGTCATGGTGCTCGTGACCAAGAAGACGACGAACATCGGCATGGGGTGGGCCATGATGAAGACCGTCATTCCATTGGTCGAGCCGCTCGTCCCCTGACCCCCAATCGAACCCCATAGACAGAGCATACGAGGACCACCAATGAGCCTAGACAACGCCCTCTCCACGTTCCAGAAGTCCGTTCCCGAGTGTGTCGCCGTCGGATTCGTCGACACCAAGACAGGCATGCTTCTCGGCGTGAAGACGGTCGACAGCCACCCCCAGGAGGTCCTCGACCTCGTCGCGGCCGCCACGGGCGACATCTTCCAGGGGCCGAACGTCTCCCAGATCGAGACCATCTTCAAGCGCAGGCGCGGCGTGAAGGACGACGGCCACCATTACTTCCAGGAGATCATCATCCTCTCCGACAACCTCTTGCACGTCTTCCTGCGCTGCAAGAAGAACGAGGACATGGTCCTGGTCGCCGTGTGCCGCGTGTCGGCGAACCTCGGCATGGTGCTCGCGAAGGCTCGCGCCGGGCTGCCCGGCGTCGAGGCGAGCTTCTAGGGTGAGCCTCGGGGGGCCCACGGCGATGGCACGTCGTTCATTCTCGCCGATCGCGCGGCCGGCCACGCGTCCACCAGCGCTCGACGTCTCCTCCTTCGTCGAGCTGGTGGACCGCGTGGACCAGCTGCCGGATCCCGCGACGGGCGCCTTCGTCGTCGGCCCCCAGCAGTCCCCCGTGGGCACGATCCTCGTCGAGGACCGGCGGATCTGCTGGGCGGCGGTCGGTGGCATGGGCCGGCGCATGACCGACATCCTGCGCCGACAGTCCGACCCGCCGCTCGACACCGCAGTGGTCGAGGCTGCCTATCGCAGGTGCCGCGAGTCCGGCAGGCCCATCGGCGAGGAGCTGGTGAGCTCCGGGCTCGTCTCGAACGACGGCTTGAGGCGGGCGCTGCGGCAGCACACCGCCGAAGCGATCGGGCTGCTCAGCGGCATGCCGGGCGTGTCCATTCGATTCGTCGAGCACAAGCAGCGCAGGTTCGACGCGCGCTTCAGCTTCACACCCACCGACCTCGTGCTCGCGATCGGCGTGCGCGCAGATCCCTCGCGCGCATGTCGCACGCAAGCACGGCTCGCCGATGCGCTCGAGGGCGGCGAGGGCCTCGGGCTCGGTTTCCTGAGGAGCAGCGCCGCGGCCCACCTCACGCCGATCGCCTCGTTCCGCAGCGGGGGCCTGCGCGCTGCGGAGCTGCTCGCGCTCGGGGTTTGGTCGGCGAATACCCTCGACCTCACGAGCGCCACGACCGGAGATGGCCTCGTGATCACGAGCGCGCCGACCGGAGACTCCGCGGCCGTCTGGATGGAGGACGGCACGGTCCACGTCGTCTTGGCCGAGGAGTACTCGGCTCTGGGTTACTTGGTCGCTTGGTATCGGCGCACCCACCCCGAGAGCCGGGGCGCACGATGAACGCACGCAGGACGAGGAGCTAGACTGATGCCGGTCTTCGACAAGGACGAGCAGCGTGTGGTCGTGCGTATCGTGTACGACGGTCCGGCGAAGGCCGGGAAGACCACCAACCTCCGGCGCCTCTGCGAGCACTTCACCACGCGGCGCAGGAGTGAGCTCTTGTCGCCCGGTCACTCCAATGGGCGGACGCTGTTCTTCGACTGGCTGGTCGTGGAGGGCGGCTTCGTCTGCGGCATGCCGTTGCGGTGCCAGCTCGTGACGGTGCCCGGGCAGAGCCCGCTCTATCCGCGTCGCAAGCACTTGTTGCGCTCGGCCGACGTGGTGGTCTTCGTGTGTGACAGCACGCCGGCTGGGGTCGAGGAGGGGCGCCGCATGCTCGACAAGGTGCGGCCGCTGCTCCAGCGGGGCGATCACGAGGTGCCCATCGTCGTACAGGCCAACAAGCAAGACCTCGCGTCGGCGCTCGCGACGCCGGAGCTGCTCGAGGCTCTGGGCCTCACGGCCGAGGTGCCCGTCGTGAGCGCGCGTGCCATCGAAGACCACGGCGTACGCGAGACGGTCGTGCTCGCGATCCGAGCGGCGGCGAACACCGCGCAACGCATGCTCTTGCCTGGCGGCGTGGAGGGCCTCGAGACCTCGGTGGAGGGCCACGAAGCGCTGCACCGCGCGCTGCTCGACGCGGGCCTCGACTTGATGCCCACCGCCGACGAGGTTGCGGCTCCGGAGCTCGTCGACGCCGGTTGGTCGACGCGACCACCAGCGGCGACGGTGCGCGCGAGCTCGTCTCCGCCGCTCGCGAGCGCGCCCACCGCTGCTTGGCCCTCCGACCTCGCGCCTCGGCCGCTCGAGCAGCCCAGCCCACCGCGCGCGCCCTCGGCTGCGCCTCCCGCGCCCACGTCCGCGTCGCCCACGCCCTCCTCCTCACCGCCCGCCCCGAGCGCGCAGGCCACCGACGACGGCGGCGAGGCGCCCACGCTGGAGGTATCCGAAGCCGAGGACGCCGGGAGCGAGGAGGAGCTGCTCGAGATCGAGCCCGATCCCAGCCTGCCGCCCCCACCGCGCGTGCCGCCGCGGCCGGAGGGGCTCGAGCCGGCCACCTCACGCCCACGCTTCGTGCTCTCGTCGATTCCCGCCCCGACCCCCGAGCTCCCGCCTCTACCAATCGGAGCGTCGAAGCTGGACGCCCATTGGCCGGACGAGCCGACGGTGTGGGGCCAGCTAGGCCCCCATCGCAGCGAGCCGGCGGTGCTGCGCTCCACCCCGGGCGGAGGTGCGACGGCCCTCGGGAGCGGATCGAACGACCTCATCGTCTTCGAGGCCTGGCCGTGGTGTCTCAAGACCTCTCCTCGTCGCAGCTATGGCTCCCTGGCCGAGGCCCAGTCGAAGCTCGCGCAGCTGAGCCGCTCCAGGGAGGCGCTGGGCGAGCTCGCGCTCCCGAATACGAGCTTCGTCGTGAAGCGCGACGAGCACAGCAGGTATTGGCTGTGGACCGTGGCCCCCTGGGTGACGACGCTGCGCGAGCGCGCCGCGAAGTGTCAGGACCGGGGCTCGGAGCGCGCGTTGACTGCGATGCTCGTGCTCTTCGCGGAGGCGGCGCTCGAGACGATCGCCCTCGCCGCGCGCCGCTCGATCGTGCTCGACCTGCACCCGAGCAACTTCGGCGTGGAGTCGGGGAGGGTTCGCTACATCGACGACGAGGTCGAGCATGGTACGAGGCACCCCGCGCTCTCCCACGCCTTGCTGCAGCGCGTGGAGGAGTATGTGGGCTTTCCGATCGCGGTACACGCCTACGTCGCCGAGCTCGAGCGTCAGCTGCCGACGCGATTCTGCCGGAGCGAGCTCGAGGCGATCGATCTCATCGGCAGCCTGCGCGACGCGCGCCTGCGCTCGGCGGCTGCCAAGTGGGCACGCGACGCGATCCTCACTGCGGCCGAGCGCTGCCCGGAGCGGCGCGCCGAGCGCCCCGCCCAGGACGAGCAAGCATGCGAATCGCCCTGATCGCGGACGTCCACAGCAACCTCTACGCCCTGCTCAAGGTGCTCGAAGACATCCAGAGCGCCGGCGTCGGCGAGCTGCTCTGCCTCGGCGACCTCGTCGGTTACGGCGCGCAGCCGGACGCCTGCGTCGACATGTTGCGCACCTGCGCCAACGGCGCCGTCGCGGGGAACCACGACCGCGACGTGCTGCGAGGAGACGCCATGGTCGGTACGCACCAGGCCGCGCGACGCGCCCAACGGTGGACTGCCGAGCAGCTCGGTGTCACCTCGCGGGCCTACCTCGCGGATCTTCCTCCGAGGATCCTCGACGAGCGAGGTTTCGTGGCGATCCACGGCTCCTTCCTCAACGACACGCACGTCTCCGGCTACATCACCTCCACCATGCTCGGCGCGAACCTGAGGGCCGTGCGCGACCGGGAGGGCTGGCCACGCGTGGCGCTCGCGGGACACACGCACCAGCCGATGGTCGGCTGGCTCGACGGCGACGAGGTCGCCGAGCCCGACTGTCGCACGCGCGTCCAATGGCCACGCTCGGCCGAAGCGGTGATCCTCAACCCGGGCTCGGTCGGACAGCCTCGCGACGGCGACCGCCGCGCGGCCTGGGGCCTGCTCGACCTGGAGGATCGTAGCTTCGAGGTGCGGCGCGTCGAGTACGACCACCGCGCAGCGGCGGCCAGCATCCGCGCGGCGGGGCTGCCGGAGGAGCTGGCGCTCCGCCTGCTGGAGGGCACGTGAGCGAGGGAGCGGTCTTCAACTTGGCGCGCGCGGCGATCGTGCGCGGAGAGGGGTTGATCGTCGGGCCGCTCGATTGGCGGCTCCGCGACCGCGCGGTCACGGTGCTCGTCGGCCCCGTGGCGACCGGCAAGAGCACGTTGCTGCGCGCCCTGGCGAGGGTCCCGTTGCCGCTCGGCTTCGCGACGCGAGGAGCCTGGCAGTACCGCGGGGCTCGCCTCGACCAGCCGGCCGACGACGTCGCCTTCGCCTGCCAGGTGCCGTCGTCGCTGCACCCGCTGCCCGTGGCACAGGAGCTACGCCGCGCGGGCTGGCGGGGCGCGGCGCGCAGCGGCGCTCGGGTGCTGTTGCTCGACGAGCCCACCGCCGACGCGAACGAGCAAGACGCGCGGGAGCTCGCCGAGGCGTTGCGCGCGCACAAACGCGATGGCGCGGCGCTCGTCGTGACCCACGACCTCGCCTTCGCTCGAGCGATCGCCGACGAGGTCACGATGCTGTGCCGCCGTCGCATCGTCGCGAGCTGTGGAGCCGAGGAGTTCTTCGAGCGCCCCCCACATCCGATGGTCGAACAGCTCCTGCGCTCGGGCACCTGCTGGCCGAGCGAGCCAGACGCGCTGCTCCCTTCTCACTTTCGCTGGCTGGTGGAGTCGGAGCTCGCGGGCATGGGCCGACCCGGACTCCTGGGTGACGTCGACGCCGATCTCGCGGCCCTCGAGGCCGCGGGCGTGAGCCTCTTGGTCTCGCTGACCGAGGAGGCCTTCCCGGCTTCGCATTCGTCCGAGTACGGCATCCAATCGCTGCACTTTCCGATCGACGACATGGGCGCCCCCGAGCTCGAGCCCACGAAGCGGCTCGTGGAGCAGATCGAGAGCGCCATCCAGCGCGGTGAGCGCGTCGTCGTCCATTGCCTCGCCGGGCTCGGGCGCACCGGCACGATCCTCGCGTCCGTGCTCATCGCGCGCGGCTACGACGCGACGAGCGCGCTCGCCGAGCTGCGCTCACGTGCTCCGGGTTACGTGCAGAGCGAAGAACAAGCTCGGTTCCTGCGCGACTTCGAGCGCCTGCGCTGACCCGGCAGCGTCTCGGTGTAAGCTCCCCGCGTGCTCCGCGCTCGCACGGCACTCGCAGCCCTCACGGCGGCCCACGTCGCCGCCTTCGCCCTCGCCGCCTGCAGCGGGGCGCGCGTCGCCTCACGCGCCGACTCGGAGCGGCTGCTCGCCTGCCTCGACACGGGCCGCGACGCGCAGGCTTGCGCGGCCTACGAGGCGCAGCCGCTCGTCTGCCCGGAGTCGCTCGGCGAGATCCCCGAAGGAGAGCTCTGCGCCGCCCACCAGACCAACTCGCTCGAGTGTGTCTACGGAGAGCGCGTCTGCCGCTGCGAGGGCTCGGGCTACTGTGGAGGCGCGCCTCCGCCGCCCGAGCTCGAAGCGCCGCGCTGGCGCTGCCGGAGCCCACGCCTCCCCGAGCAATGCCCACGCGACCTCGACGAGATCGGGGGCGCCTGCGCCCCCGAGGGGGCGAGCTGCGCCTTCACGCGCGGCTGCACCTCGGCCAGCTGCACCTGCGAGGGCGGCGCGTGGCGCTGCACCACGGAGCAGAGTTACCCGCCCTGAACGCACCGAGATCCCGACGCGCACGTCGTGGCGCTCGCTGCGTCGCAGGCCAGGCGCGCCAGGCCGGCCTCAGGCGCCGGCGACGATCGCCGCGAGCTCGTCGAGCTTCTCGATCGCGTAGAGGCCGTGCCACATGAGCGGCCGGCCCGAGCAGCAGACGATGCGCCCGGCCTTCGCGGCTGGCAGATCGAGCGCGGCGAGCTCCTCGACCTCGGCCGGGCCGAAGGCGTAGGGCTCGTCGGGCAGGAGCACGAGCTCCGGTGCATGCGCCACGAGCTCCTCGAGCGAGATGCGCGGGTAGCGCACGTCGCGCCCTTCGAGGCCCGCTGCGGGCAGCGGCGCGCCGTCGCCGACGTCGGCGGAGAGCGGATAGCGGCGCACGCGCTCGGCGAAGACGTTCTTCGCGCCGACCAGATCGAGCACGTCGGAGACGAAGGTCTCCGCGTGCACGGTCATCCACGGGTCACGCCAGATCGCGACGAAGCTGCGCACCGGCTGGCGCGTGGCCCGCCGGGCCTCGGCCTCGGCGTGCTTGCGGTAGGCCCAGGCGACGAGCTCGCGTGCCTCGGGCGCGAGCGGCCCGAGCAGGCGCGCGAGGCGGCCCACCTGGGCGAGCCCCTCGCCGACGCGCTTCGGGAAGCTCAACAGCACCGGCACACCCGCGGCCTCGAGCGCGCGCACGACCTTCGGTGTGTTCTCCTCCTGGTTCGCGACGACCACCTGAGGGCGCAGCGCGAGGATCGCCTCGACGTCGGCGTCCTTGGTGCCGCCCACCTCGGGCACCCCTTCGAGCTCCTCGGCGGGCTCGGTACAGTAGCGCGTGCGACCCACGAGGCGCGCGCCCGCCCCGAGACGCATGAGCGTGTAGGTGTCGCTCGGCACCAGGCTCACGATCCGCTCCGGCGGATCCGCGAGCTCGAGTGGGCGGCCGCGGTGATCTGTGACTCCCAAGCTACGCTTCATGCGGGTTGATACGTAGTAGCGCATCCCACCCTCGACGACACATGTGCAGCGATCTCTCGGGGGTCGGGCCCCGATCGAGGGCCGAGACTTGGCAGCGACCCTCCGAGCTGCAATCGTTCTGGAAGCGAGGTCAGTCCGTGTCCCAGAGTCCGCGAGTGCGAGTCGGCTTGAGCGTGCTGTTGGTCTCGAGCCTGTCGCTCGCAGCGTGCATCGACGTCGATGGTCTGCAGTTCGGCGGAAGCGGAACCGGAGGCGGCAACCCGTCCGGCCCGTCGAGCACGAGCGGCACGGCGAGCGGTGGCGGCGCGGGGCAAGGCGGCGCGGGCACCGGCGGGAGCGCTGCTCCGGGCTACGCCGACGTCGTGCTCTCCGACCAGCCGCTCGCGTACTACCGCTTCGAAGAGCAACCAGGCACGGCGATCGCCGCCGATTCGAGCCCGTCGGACTTCGAGGCCATCGTGCTCGAGAGCGGCGGCGGATACGTGCGGGGCGTGCCAGGAGCGATCGCGGGCGAGGCCAGCCTCGCGACCAGGCTCCAGGGCGGCGCCTACGTTCTTCTGAGCCCAAACAATCTCGACCTCGGCACGCACACGTCTTACTCACTCGAGGCCTGGATCCACGCCGAGGGCACCCCCTTCGAAGGATCGCTCTTCCGCTGGCGCGAAGACGGCACACCTCAGTCCGGCTTCCAGACCTACCTCGGTCTCGATGTGGTCCAACACAAGCGCTACGACACGGGCGGCAGCTACGAGGACCTCTACCTCTCGCCGACCTACCTCGGCGGAGGGTTCCATCATCTGGTGATCACCGTTTCTCCCCCGAACGCCAGGATCTACGTCGACGGCATGCTCGCCACGGACCCAGGCTTCGACGGCTTCGCGCTGGAGCTTCCCACGCACTCGGCGCCGCTCAGTCTGGCGGACACGGGCAGCAGCACCACGCTCGTCGTCGACGAGATCGCCTACTACCCCCACGCGCTGAGCCAGGCGCGCGTCGAGGCGCACTACCGATGCGGCACGGGCTCGGCGTGCGAGCTCGCGCCCTGAAGACGTGACCAGAAATGCCAAACAGCGCTTGGGGCCGGGGCCCCGAGCGCGGCGCGCGGCAGCCGAAGACAGAGAATTCTTCCCCGACTTCTCCGCATTTTCTCGATTTCTGACGAACAACAAGTCGGAAGAGCCGAACCCCTGGGTTCGGCTCTTCCGGACAGACATTGAGCGGCCGCGAGTCCCCTTCGCGGACACTCATCCACTGAGCGGCGCGCTCAGGCACGCGGAGCTCGTGCCTCGGTAACTACGTGGACCACCGCCAGCGCCCGACGTACGCTTCCCACTCGATGTCTTCTGCGCTCGGGCCCGGCAGCACGCTCGGCGGCAAGTACCGCCTCATCGAGCGCCTCGCGGGCGGAGGCATGGGCTCGGTGTGGCTCGCCAAGCACGAGGTGCTCGACGCCGAGGTCGCGGTGAAGCTGATGTCTTCGCTCTTGGCCGATACGCCGTCGGCCAAGGCCCGCTTCGAGCGAGAGGCCAAGGCGAGCGCTCAGCTGAAGAGCCTGCACATCTGCAAGGTGCAGGACTACGGCATCGAAGGCGACACACCCTACATGGTGATGGAGAGGCTCGAAGGTGAAGACCTCGCCGAGCGCCTCAATCGTCGCGGCCGCATTCCTGCCGACGAGCTCGCGGGGATCGTCTCTCAGATCGCTCGCGCGCTGACGGTCGCGCACGCTGCGGGCCTGGTGCACCGGGATCTCAAGCCCTCGAACGTGTTCGTCGTTCACGAGGGCGACTCCGAGATCGTGAAGCTGCTCGACTTCGGCATCGCGCGCGAGATGCAGAACCAGCTCGTCGACGACCGCACCTCGAGTGGCATGGTGATCGGCTCGCCGCACCACATGAGCCCCGAACAGGCCCACGGGCAGCCCGTCGACCACCGAAGCGATCTCTGGTCGTTGGGCGTCATCATGTACAAGGCGCTCACGGGCCATCGCCCCTTCGAGGGCGAGCACATGACGGCGGTGATGCTGCGCATCGTGTCGACGACGCCTCCCGCGCCGAGCACCCTCTGCGACGATCTTCCAGCGGGCACCGACGCCTTCTTCGAACGCGCGCTCGCGCGCGAGGCGAGCGAACGCTTCCAGTCCGCGAGCGAGCTCGCCGAGGCCTTCGCCGAGCTCTCGACGGGCAAGGCACCCGCGGCGTGGCTCCACTCCGCGGAGCCCCGGGATGCCCTCGCGTCACGCCCGAGCTCGCTCTCTGGCGCGGCGTCGGGCGCGACCCCGATGAGCGGCGCCTCTCTGTCGAGCGAGGGCACCGGCTCACGCGAGCTGCGCGCCGTCACCAGTGGAACGGGCGGGTCGATCGCGCTGCCGAAGACGCCGCTCGCGCGGCGTGCACTGCCCTGGGCCGTGGCGTTCGCGGCGGTCGTCGCCTCGGGCTTGGCGCTCGCGACCCGAGGCGGTGGTGCCTCCGCCCCCTCGCCGCCGGCCCCCTCGGCGACGAGCGCAAGCGCGACGGCGGGCCCCGCTCCCGACACCACACGGCTACTCGGGTCAGCCTCGGTGTCGGCCCCGATCGCGAGTGGAGATGCCTCGCCTCCGCTCGTCACACCCGCCCTCACGGCTTCCTCCTCGGCGCCGGCTGCCACGCCGAGCGGCCGCGCCACGCCCTCGAGCCGACCGCCGACGCCGAGCTCGAAGCCCCCGGCCGCGAACGCAGGAGGCGGCAAGGTCGATCCTTTCACAGGCCTACCGATTCCATGACTCCGACCCGCCGCTCGCGCACCGCACTCTCCCTCGCGTTCTCGACGTGCCTGCTCGGTGCGTGCTTCGCGCAACCGACGCCGGCCTGGGCACAGGCCAGACCTGGTGCCGACGCGCAGTCGGCGATCTCTCTCGGGCGCGACGCCAAGGAGCGCTTCGATCGAGGTGAGCTGGCCGAGGCGCTTGCGCTCTTCGAAGCAGCGGAGCGGAGGGCGCACTCTCCGGTGCTCGTGCTGTTCATCGCGCGTTGCCAGCTCGGCCTCGGCAAGATGCTCGCGGCCCGTGATTCGCTGCGGAAGGCCGCCGCGGAGCCGGTCGACGCGAAGTCGCCGGAGCCCTTCCGCAACGCGGTCAGCGACGCAGCCAAGGAGCTGGCAGAGCTCGAGCGAGTCATCCCTCGCCTTTCGATTCGACAGAGCGCGCTGCCCGCCGACGCGACCATCCTCGTCGACGGCAAGGAGCTCGACGACGCAGCTCGTCGTGGGCTCGTGGACGTCGATCCCGGTGCGCACATCGTGGTCGCGATGCGCGGCGCGCAAGAGCTCGCGCGCGTCGAGGTGAAGGCCGAGCCCAACCAGATCACGACCGTCGAGCTCGCGCCCGCGTCGACGAAGCCGAGCGACACGACGACCACGGCGCAGCGCGCGGAGACGGGGCCTGCGCCGACCAGCACGAGCTCCGACGGCAGCTGGGTCCCGGGCCTCGTGCTCACCGCCGTCGGCACGGTCGGGATCGGCGTCGGCATCGGCACGCGGGTCGTAGCCTTCGGCATCGTCGACGACGTGAGGTCGCGCTGCGTCGACGACGTCTGCCTCGCCGAAGACCAAGCCGAGATCGATCGCGCGTCGACGTTCCAGACGGTCTCCACGGTGAGCCTGATCGCCGGGGGCGTCGCGGCTGCCGCCGGCGTCGTGCTGCTCGTCGTACGCCCGGGCGGCGCCGAGGGGCCGTCGGTGGCCATCGACGCAGGGCCCGCGTACCTCGGACTGCGCGGCCGCTTCTGAGCCACCAGCGCGCGCGGCGAGGAGCGCTCCGGCGCGCGTCGCTCGCCCCAGGGGCGGCACGGTGCGCCGGGAACTTGGCCACGCCACGCGCGCCGTGGAATGCGTCGGCCTAGAGGTATGGAAGCGGCCCCCGCCACAGCATCGACGACGCCGAAGCCCGCCCGCCGCGATCGCAAGGGACCCGGCCGCAGGCTGCCCTACACGCGGGGCGACTACGAGCTCTTCGACCACATCGGCCGCGGCGGCATGGCCGACATCTACCGCGCGAAGAAGCGCGGCAGCTTCGGCGTGGTGCGCGAGATCGTCGTGAAGGAGGTGCTGCCCGAGCTGTCCTCGAGCCAGCGCTTGCTCGACCTCTTGGTCGCCGAGGCGAAGATCGCGGCGAAGCTCGAGCACCCGAACATCGTGCGCGTCGAGCACCTCGGGCGCGACGAGGGCACGCTCTACATCGCGATGGAGTACGTGCAGGGGCTCGATCTGCGTGAGCTCTTGCGGCGCTGCGCGAAGAAGCGCGTGCCGCTGCCGGTCGAGCTCTCGCTGCGCATCGTGATGGACGTGCTGCGCGCGCTCGAGCACGCGCATGCCTTCCGCTTCACCGGGCCCGACGGGCAGGAGCACGTGGGCATCGTGCACCGCGACGTCTCGCCGTCGAACGTGCTGCTCGCGCTCGAGGGCGAGGTGAAGCTCTGCGACTTCGGCATCGCGCGCGCGCACGACGAGCCGGGCGGCGCCGAGGGCGAGGCTGCGCTCGGGCGCTGGTCCGAGGCGATGATCGAGGGCAAGGCCGGCTACATGAGCCCCGAGCAGGCGCACGGCGAGGCGCTCGACGGTCGCGCCGACGTCTACGCGGCGGGCATCATCCTCATGGAGCTGCTCTCGGGGAAGAAGCTCTACAAGGCGAAGCCCGGCGAGAGCCTGCTCGAGGTGGCGCGGCGCGCGGAGATCCCCGCCCTCGACGTGAGCGATCTGCCGCTCGGCGAACGCCTCGGATCCATCGTCCAGAAGGCGCTCGCGAAGCGGCGCGAGGAGCGCTTCGCCACTGCGGGCGCGATGCTCGCGGCGCTCGAGTCCTACGCCGCCGACGCCGGGCTCATGGCGAGCTCGGTGAAGCTCGGCCGCTGGCTCGAGCAGCACTTCGCTCCCGAGCTCTTGCGCGCGCAGCGGCTTCGCGAGCTCGCGACCGAGGCGCTCGCGCGTGGACCGCTCGCGGTGATGGTGCCGGTGAGCGCGTCGAGCGGCGCCGTGAAGGTCGAGGCGCGCGAGCACGACGAGACGCCGCCGACCGACCACACGCTCTACGAAGCGACGGGTACGCACAGCGCGCGTGAGGCGCTCGCGGCGATGGCCGCGATGACGACGAAGGCCGCCGACGCGGAGGAGGCGCCCACCCGGGAGACGCCGGCGCCCGCGAGCTCGAAGCGCAGGAAGCGCAAGGCCGGCGCCGGCTCGACCGACGCCGCCAAGAGCGCAGCGACGAAGGACGCGCTCGGCGACTCTGGCTCGCGCTGGGCGCTCGCGGAGGTCCCCCAGCCGCCGATGCGGAGCCGCACCTGGCTGGCCTGGGTCGCGGCGCTCATGGTCTTCGGCGCCGCCGTGCTCGTGATGATGGTGCGCTGAGCGAGGCGGGGGGTCGAGCCGTGGTTCGCGAGCCTCCGAGCGCGTCGACGTGAAGCCTGCCGCCCCGGAGGGTGGGACGACGACCTCGCCGAAGGAAGGCGTCCAGGCGGCGCTGAGCGCGGCGTTGGCGCGTGGACGGACACCGACGCGCATCGCGATCGCGGAAGTAGACGTCGAGCGCCTCGGGGCGAAGCTCGGGCGTGCGTTGATCGACGAGCTCGCCGGAGTCGCCGGGGGAGATGCGCCCATCGAGCAAGGGGGAGAGTGGTGCACGCGGATCGCGCTCCTCGGCGGCGATGGGCGCGAGCTCGGCGCCTCCGTGCTGCGCGGACGTCGGGCCCTCGACGCGCTCCCGAGCGCGCTCGCCGTCGCCCGACGCGTGGGCTGCGTCGTCGACGTCGACAGCGCCGCGCTCTCGCGTCGCTTCGTGCCCACGCAGCCGCTCGGCGCCCCACACCCACCGCGGCGCTCGCCCGACGAGCTCGTGCGCACGCTGCGCGGCGGCGGTTGGCGCGTGCAGACCGACGCGCGCGGCGCCAGCCTCGAACGCTCGAAGGTGGGTCGCCAGCCGGGTCTCATGTTCCTGGCGCTCCTCGGCGCGACGTTGTTCTTGCCGATCACGATGATCGCGGCGCTGGCGGCGCTGGTGCTCGAGGGGCCTCGGCGGCTCGCGTCGCTCGCCCGCGCCTTCGTCTCACCCTTCCGGCACGTCGAGGAGCGCATCGGCGTGGAGCTCCAGCCCGGACGACTCAGCTTCGCCGTCCGTCAGGACCGCCGCACGATCGTGGAGCGCAGCTTCGACGACGCGAGCCTGCTCGCCGTGCATGCTCCGAACAGGTTCGAGCGCAAGATCACCCTCTTCACGGCCGACGAGCTCGTGGAGCTGCCCTGCCTCGCACGCGGAGAGCCCGCCGAGAGCTTCAGCCCGCCAGAGAGCGACGCGCTCGCCGAGCTCGCCGTGCACGTCTGGTCCTGGCCCCGATCGTCGGACTGAGACCCCACGGGCGCGCTCGATGCGCGAACGAGGCTCTCATCCACGCGTCGCACGCGCATCGCGCGCAGCTTGCGCGCTCACACGCCATCGGGTGCAATGCGGCTTCGATGCAGCCGACCCGCACCTGGTCTCTCGTCGCCGCAGGGCTCCTCAGCGCGGGCCTCGCCTCCTCCATACAGGGCTGCGAAGGCTCCATCGGCGGCACCGACACGGTGGTGCCACCCGTGGATCCGGAGGCGAGCTGCAGCGTGACCAGCGCTCCGATCCGCAGGCTCACGCCCGTCGAGTACCAGAACACGATCGGCGCGCTCTTCCCTGGCGTCACGCCGCCGAGCGAGGCGCCGCTGCCCGACAGCCGCATCGACGGCTTCGTGGGTCACGCCGACGGACAGAGCGTCTCGGCGCTCGGCGTGCAGCGCTACGAGTCGCTGGCGGAGAGCATCGCGAGCGCGGCGGCCGCGAGCCCCGCGAGCTGGGCGCCCTGCACCGACGACAGCGAGGACTGCGTGGTCGACACGGCGCTCGAGCTCGGCTTCCGCGCGTACCGCAGGCCGCTCGAGCCCGTCGAGGAGGCCTCGCTCACGAGCTTCGCGAGCAACGCCTACGCGGCGTACGGTCGCGCCGAGGCGCTCGAGCTCGTGATCCGCGGCCTGCTCGAGTCGCCTTCGTTCTTGTTCCGCCCCGAGATCGCGCCGGCTGGCTCCACGGGCGTCGTCGCGCTCGGCGACTACGAGATGGCGAGCCGCCTCTCCTACTTCTTCCTCGACACGATGCCAGACGACGCCCTCTTCGACGCCGCCTCGAGGGGCGAGCTCGCCACCGACGCGGGGCTCGAGGCGCAGGCGCGCAGGCTGCTCGCCGATCCACGCGCGCGCCCGATCCTCACCGGCTTCTTCGCCGAGTGGCTCCGGCTCTACGAGATCGAGGAGCTCGCGCTCGACGCCGCCGTCTTCCCCGAGCTCGACGAGGCGCTGCGCGCCGACCTCGAGGCCTCGGCGCGCCTCTTCCTCGACAAGGCCCTCTGGGACGACGACTCCTGGCAGAGCCTCATGACGGGCAGCTACGGCTTCGTGAACGATCGCCTCGCGCCCATCTTCGGCGTCGAAGCCCCCGGCTCGAGCGAGCTCGTGCTCGTCGAGCTCGACCCGAACGAGCGCCGCGGCGTGCTCACGCAGCCGGCCCTGCTCGCGTCGACCTCGCACGGCATCTCGCACTCGCCGATCTACCGAGGCGTCACGATGCTCGACAGCGTGCTCTGCCAGAAGATGCCCGCGCCGCCGCCCGGAATCCTCGACGACTTCGAGCCGCTCGACGTGCCACCCGAGGAGCTCTGCACCGTGCGCGACCGCGTGTCGAAGACGCACACCGTCGGCAGCTGCCAGTCCTGCCACGCGTCGATCGACGGCGCGGGATTCAGCTTCGAGGCCTACGACGCGCTCGGCCGCTACCGCACCGAGGAGAACGGCTGCGCGATCGACAGCTCCGGCAACTTCCCCGACACGATCGGCGAGGTCTCGGGGCCCATCGACATGGTCGAGAAGCTCGTCGAGAGCGAGGTCGTCGCTGCTTGCAGCACCACACACCTCGTGCGTTACGCGCTCGGGCGCAGCGAGCGCGAAGGCGACCGCTGCGAGATCGAGGCCCTGGCCGTGTCGATGCGCCAGGGCGACAGCCTGCAGGAGACGATCGTCGGCATGGTGATGTCGCCTTCGTTCCGTAGCCGCCGGGGAGAGAACTGAACATGGCACGCAAGTTCGATCGTCGCGCCGTCCTCAAGCTGCTCGGGGCGAGCTCCGTGGGCGCGATGCTGCCCTGGCTGCACACCCGCGCCGCCGACGCACAGGCGGGCACGGTGCCGCTGCGCGTGCTCTTCCTCGAGCTGGGGCACGGCGCGCGCCGCGGGACCTGGGAGCCCACCGTCGCGGGGCCCGCCGATCCCGCCTCGACGCAGGTCGCCACCGATTGGGCCTTCCGTGGGCCGATGGCCGCGCTCGAACCCTATCGGTCGCGCATCAACCTCTTCCAGAACCTCGACATGGTGAGCGCCAAGGTCGACCCTTCGGCGGCCGCGAACGCCCACGAAGACGGCCACACCCACGCGCTGGTGGCGGCGGACCGCTTCAATGGCACGGGCAACCTGGGCGGAGGGGTCTCCATCGACCAGCTCGTCGCCTCGCAGCTCAACGCGCCTCAGCTGCTCACGCGGCTGCGCTCGCTGGAGCTCGCCGTCGACGAATACAGCGGCGAGTACAGCCAGTCCTACAACCACCACCGCTACGCCGTGCCCGGGCAGAAGCTCCCGTTCATCACGCACATCCCCGTGATGTGGAGCTACGTCTTCCCGGAGCCGCTCGACGGCGACGTCGCCGCGCAGGCCGAGCGCATCGCCAAACACACGAGCGTCTACGACTTCGTGCGCGGCGATTACGATCGCCTCATCGCGAAGCTCGGCACCGAAGACCGCGCCAAGATCCAGAGCATGCTCGACTTGCGCTCCGATCTCCAGCAGGCGCTCACGCTCGTCAACGACCGCGCCGCGAACCGGCCCGAGGAGAGCAGCATCCTCGGCCCTTGGTCGACGCTCCAGGAGGGCTACCTCCAGGGCCACCCTGGCAACCGCCTCTGGCACACCAAAGCCGACCTCGTCTCGCAGCTCATGTCGGCCGCGCTGCACACCGACACGACGCGCGTGGGCAACCTCGTGATCGACCTGCCGCCCGATTACGAGTTCGACTACGTCAATGGCACGATCTACTCGGGCGTGCAGACCTCGGACTGGCACGACCTCACGCACAAGGTGAGCGGCGACAACCCCGAGCTCGCCGACACCGCCGCGCGCGCCGCCAACGACCAGATGGAGGCGCACACCTACACCAAGCTCGCTCAGCTGCTCGCCTTCCTCGACAGCCTGCCCGAGACCGACGGCGGCACGATGCTCGACCACACGCTCATCCTGGTGTGCTCGCACATCGGCGAGGGCAGCCACGACGTCACGCGCCTGCCCTGGATGCTCATCGGCGACGCCCAGGGCGCGCTGCGCACGGGGCGCTACGTGCGCTTCCCCATCACGCGCTTCGACAACCCCAACCAGGTAGGGCAGCTCAGCTACCCGAGCCAGGCCTCGGAGCGCATCTACAACTACCGGGGTCGTCCGCACAACGATCTCTTCGTGACGATCGCGCGCGCGATGGGGCTCTCGGTCGACAGCTTCGGGCGCTCCCTCGCCGAGAGCAAGGGCGCGATCACCGAGCTGCTCACGTGAGCGACATCGACGCGCGTCCCGAGCGCAGGCGCGTCGCCGCGCGCCGCGTGCTCGCGCAGGTGGCGACGCTCGGCTTCATCGCCGCGGCGCTCACGGCCTGCGGCGACGACGCGCAGAGCAGCGGCTCGGGCGGCGGTGCCACCGTCGGCACGAGCGCGAGCACGGGGAGCGGAGGCGCGGGCAGCACGAGCTCGTCGGGCAGCGGTGGAGAGGGAGGCGGCGTGGTCCCCTCGGGCAAGGTGCCCGTGTTCGTGGCGCAGGGGCACGTGGGCACGACGCTGCTCTCCTGCGACGACGGCCAGAGCTGGAAGGCGCTGCGCTCCTTCGACGCCGAAGGGCACGCGCTGGTCTGCGACGAGCTCGCCGCAGTCCGCTGCTTCGAGGGAGGTTGCAGCTATCGCAATGGCTCGGGCAGCTGCGTCGACACGGCCTCGAGCTGCGATTGCGATCACCACCCGGGCTCCGGCAAAGGCCTCGCTCATGGCGACGGCGCCTTCGTCGCCACCTTCGGCTGGGGCCAGCCGGGCGTCGTCTTGCGCAGCACGAACGGCGTGGACTGGGTCCAAGTCGACGCGGGTCACACCTATGCCGACGTCGCGGCTGGCAATGGGCTCGTCGCGCTCGCGGAGCGCACGCCCGCGATCTCCACCGACGCGGGGCTCAGCTTCGCACCCTCGACCGACGCCGGGCACGTGCCGTGGAACGTGCGGCGCTTGTTCTACTTCGCGGGTGCGCAGCGCTTCATGCAGGCGGCCGCTTCCGGCGCCGAGCACGACGTGCGCCTGACGAGCGACTTCCAGACCTGGAGCTCGCCCGTGGCGATGCCCGCGGGCTGCCTGCCGATCGCCGAGGCCACCGAAGGAGGCGGCGTGATCGTCACGCGCGGAGGCGGCGTGTGTCGCTCGAGCGACGGCGGCGCGAGCTTCAGCCTCGTGGCGCTGCCCGGCAACGCAGATCTCTACTCCGGACCGGTGTGGGACCGCGCGAAGTTCCTCGTGTGGGGCACCGACGGCGGGATTCGCGCGTACACGAGCGCCGACGGCACGAGCTGGTCGAGCGCGGAGACGAACCTCGGAGGCGGCAACCGCTTCGGTGAGGTCGCGCGCAACCCGGTGAGCGGCACGATGGTCGCCGCACGCAGCGAGTGGATGGGCTGGTACGAAGACATGCGCTGGTACCGCAGCGCCGACGGTATCAGCTGGGAGACGCTCTCGGCCGCGGACGGCCCGGCCACGCACCCCATCGGCGAGCTGGTCTTCGGCTACGCGGATCCGAGCGCAGCCTGCCCGCTGTGAGCGAGCTCTGCGTCGGCTTCGACGCAGCGTGGACCGCGCGCGGCACGGGGGCGATCGTGGCGGTGCTGCGAGCACCCGACCGCGCCATCGAGGAGCTCGGCCCACCTCGGCTCGTGAACTACGCCGAAGCGACGGCAGAGCTCGAGCGCTGGCGGGCGGAGCACGCGCCGGCGTCGACGCTCGTGATGCTCGATCAGCCGACGATCGTGAGGAACGCCACGAGCTGGCGCACCGTCGAGGCGATCGTGTCTTCGCCAATTGCCTCGCACGGCGGCGCGATGCAGCCGGCCAATACGAGCCGCGCCGACATGTTCGGCGAAGGCGCGCCGGTGTGGGGCTTCCTCGAGCGGCTGGGTGGCGCGGCCTGGCCGGGCGCCGAGCACCGCGGCGCCGCGCGCGTCTACGAGACCTACCCTGCGCTCAGCCTGATCGCGCTCGGGCGCGCACAGCGCGACGCGAAGGGGCGAGCGCGCCTGCCCAAGTACAACCCCGAGCGCGCCAAGAGCTTCTCGCTCGACGACTGGCGGCACGTCACGGAGGGCGTCGCGTGCGCTCTCACCGCGCGCGGCCTGCCTGGGCTCGCGGCGTGGGCAGAGGGGCTCGCCGTGCTCGGCAAGCCACGCAAAGCCGAGCAAGATCAGCTCGACGCGCTGCTCTGCCTGGAGGTGGCGCTGCGCTGGGCCGACGACGAGACCTGCTTGGTCGTCGGTGATCGCGAGACGGGCTTCCTCGTGGTGCCCCACGAGCACGGCCTCCAGGCCAGGCTCGAGGCGCGTTGCCTCGCGATCGGGCTCGATCCTGGCGAGTGGGTGCGCGTCTGGAGGCGGAGCGCGCTCTCTGGCCGCGCCCGGCTCACTCCGCGCCGGGCACCTCGAGCTCGGGGTGCGCCTTGAGCTTCGTCGTCTCGAACATGACGAGCTCGCCGACGTTGTCGGCGGTGAGCAGGCCCACGAGTCGATCGGCGAGGTCGAAGACGAGCACGGTGCGCCAAGGCACACCGGCGAGGCGCTCGAGCGCCGCGTCGAGCGGCTCGCGATCGTAGACGCGCAGCACGCGTGGGCTCGCGACCTGGTGCACGAAGGCGAGCGGCCCGAGCTCGGCGAGCCCGCGCGCGAGCGCCTCCCGCTCGAGCAGGCCGACGACCTGGCCATCGGGGGACACGACGGGGAAGTCGATCTGCTGGCCCGCCATGATGAGCTCGTAACCTCGCTCGAGCGTGTCGAAGGCGGCGACGATCTCGAAGCGCGTCTCCATCGCGCGGCGCACGCTCATGCCGGCGATCGCCGAGCGCATCTCGGTGGCGTTCGCCTCTTGGGCGGCGCCGATCCACACGAAGACCGCGATGAGCAACAGCATGGGCGCGACGAAGAGGCCCGCGATGGCGAAGAGCACCGCCATGAGCTGGCCGATCTGCGCAGCCGCGCGGGTCGCGCGGAGGCGGCCCATGCTGGTGGCGAGCAGCGCGCGCAGCACGCGGCCTCCGTCCATGGGGAAGGCCGGCAGCAGGTTGAAGCCCGCGAGGAATACGTTGGCGACGAGCAGCCTCGGGAGCACTGCGCCGCCGAGCGCGCTCACCTCGCCGAGCGAGCCGGCGCCAGGCACCGTGAAGAGCACGAGCGCGAGCACTGCCGCGAGCACGACGTTCACCATCGGGCCGGCGAGCGCGACGACCAACTCCTGCATCGGTTTCGAGGGCATCTTCTCGAGGCGGGCGATGCCGCCGATCGGGTAGAGCGTGATGTCGCGGGTGCGGATGCCGTAGTGGCGCGCGGCCATCGCGTGACCGAACTCGTGCAGCACCACGCAGCCGAAGAGCGCGCTGATGTAGCCGACGGTGAGCAGCGCGGCGGCGCCGCCCGCGCCACGCATGAGCTCGGCCGAGCCGAGCCATACGAGCAAGAGCAGGAAGGTCGCGTGGAGGTAGACGTCGATCCCGGCCACACGACCGAGGCGCAGCGCCCAGCGCGAGCGCTGTGCCTTCTCGGTGGAGGGATCGATCGCGGCGGCCATGTTACTTGCTTGGTGCAAGCCTCGGCCCAGCGCCACGTGGGCAGAATCGCCCGCAATTCAGCCCGAATCGTGCGACTTCCCGGCCCCTCTGGCGAAGCAGCTGCACACGGCGTGCAAGGCTTGCGGCCCGGCGTCGCGACGCGGCGCGTCTCGCGTGCCCGCCGCGGCGAAACCGCGCTACGACGCCTCGCAGCGATGAAGCTCGCTCGTGTCGCCGTGCCGGTGCCGCTCGCCAAGGCCTTCAGCTACGAGGTGCCCGAGGCGATGCTCGCCGAGCTGCGCCCCGGCGCGCGTGTGCTATGCGACTTCGGGCGGCGCAAGATCATCGGCGTGGTGCTCGGGGTCGACGACGGCCCTCCGCCAGCCGGGATCACGCCCAAGCCGCTGCGCGCGCTCGTCGACCCGACGCCGGTGCTGCCCGAGGAGCTGCTCGGCTTTCTCGTGCAGGTCGCCGACTACTACTTCGCGCCGATCGGCGAGGTGCTCCGGCTCGCGCTGCCGGCGCTCGAGCGCGGCAAGGTCGACGCGATGAAGGCCCAGGGCGAGCTGCTCGACACGAGCACGCTCGCGCGGCAGCGGCGCGTCGCCGAGCCGACCGAGCTCGTGGCCGAAGCGACGGCGCTCACCGAGGAGCCGGGCAAGCTGCGCGGCCAGGCGCGCGAGATTCTCGCCGTGCTGCGCGCGAGCGGCCCCGCTCCGGTCGCGCGGCTCGAGGAGCGCTACACGAACGCGCGCGCGGCCACGAAGCGCCTCGCCGAGCTGGGCCTGGTGACGCTCGGGGCGCGCGCGAAGGCGAGCGGGCCGGCCTTCGCCGAGCGCATCGCGCGTGACCAGGCGCCGGAGCTCGTGCCGGCCCAGGCCGAGGCGGTGGCGCGCATCACGGCCGCGCTCGAGCCGGGCGCGAGCGAGCGCGCCTTCCTGCTCTTCGGCGTGACCGGCTCCGGCAAGACCGAGGTGTATCTGCACGCCATCGAGGCCTGCCTCGAGCGCGGGCGCGGCGCGCTCGTCATGGTGCCGGAGATCGCGCTCACGCCTCAGCTCGTCGAGCGCTACCGCGCGCGCTTCGGCGACGAGGTGGCCGTGGTGCACAGCGGACTCAGCGACCGCGCGCGCCACGCGATGTGGAAGCGCCTCGCGGCGGGGGAGCTGCGCGTGGCGATCGGGGCGCGCTCGGCGCTCTTCGCGCCCGTGCCCGCGCTCGGGCTCGTGGTGGTCGACGAGGAGCACGACCCCTCGTTCAAGCAAGAAGAGGGCGTGCGCTACCACGCGCGCGACATGGCGCTCCTACGCGCGCACCGCGCGGGCGCCGCCGTGGTGCTCGGCTCGGCCACGCCCTCGCTCGAGTCGGCCCAGCTCGCGAGGCGCGGCAAGCTCGCGATGCTGCGCCTGCCCGAGCGCGCCAACCAGAGGGCGACGCTGCCCGAGGTGCGCATCGTGGATCTCAAGCGCATCGGCCCTGGCCCCACCGGCGACAAACGCATCAGCTTGCCGCTCCACCGCGCGCTCGAGCAGACGCTCGCCCAGGGCGAGCAGGCGATCATCTTCCTCAATCGCCGGGGGCACTCGCCCACCGTGGTGTGCACGGCCTGCGGCACGGTGGAGACCTGCAGGGGCTGCTCGGTCTCGCTCACCTTCCACAAGCTGCGCGGCCACAGCGTCGTGCGCTGCCATTACTGCGGCTACGAAGACGAGCTCTACACCCGCTGCTCGGCCTGCGGAGCCTCGGCGCTCGAGCTCGAGGGCCTCGGCACCGAGAAGCTCGAGGAGACGCTCGCCGAGGCCTTCCCCTCCGCGCGCATCGCGCGCCGGGATCGCGACGTGGCCGAGGGCGCCAAGGCCGAGGCGATCCTCAATCGCATGAAGCGCCACGAGATCGACTTTCTCGTGGGCACGCAGATGGTCACCAAGGGCCACGATCTGCCGAAGGTCACGCTCGTGGGCGTCGTGAACGCCGACGCCGCGCTCGGCATGCCCGACTTCCGCGCGGCCGAACGCAGCTTCCAGCTGCTCGTGCAGGTCGCCGGGCGCGCAGGGCGCCACGAGCGCAAGGGCCAGGTGCTCATCCAGACCAAGAGCCCCGAGCACGCGGCCGTCGTGTATTCGGCGAAGCACGACGTCGAGGGCTTCCTCGAGGTCGAGCTGAGGGACCGCGCCGAGGTCGGTTATCCGCCCTTCTCGCGGCTCGTGCTCTTGCGCATCGACGCCATCGACCCCGAGCTCGCCGAGCGCGCCGCCACGCAGCTCGCGCAGGCCGCACGCGCCACGGCCGCCGTGCGCGCCGGCGCGGTCGAGGTGCTCGGCCCCGCGCCTGCGCCGCTCACCAAGCTGCGAGGCCGCACGCGCTTCCGCGTGATGCTGCGCGCCACCGAGCGGCCGCCGCTGCGCGCCACGGTCACGGCCCTCGGCCCCGCGCTCGAGTCGCTCGACCGCCGCGTGCGCGCCATCGTCGACGTCGACCCGCAAGCGATGCTTTAGCCTCGGCTCGCGATGCGCGCTCTCAGTTCAACTGACTGGGATCGTTCCGGCACACTCCCTCTGGCGCGCAGAACGCGAACGCGGGGCAGGTGCCGCTGCACTCGAGGTGACAGACGCCGCTCTCGGCGGGCACGTCGCTTCCGAAACGCCAGCACACCGAGCCACTCGGGCAGGGGTTGTCCGGGTCGCAGGGCGTGGAGCACATGAGGATGCCGCCCTCGCCGACGGGGGTCTCGGTGCGGTTCGGGCAATCGCTCGAGCACTCCGGCCTGAGCTCGCCGTAGAAGGCGATCTCGCAGCCGGCGGAGGCGGTTCCTCCTGCGCCGTCGGAGGACGAGTCGCCGCAAGCGAAGAGCGATGCGATGACCACGGCCGCGGACAGGAGCGCCGAGGCGGCACGGAGGGACGAGGATTGCGAGATTCGGTGGGTGTGCGTCATGGCTTGGCTCGGCATTCGCTGGGTAGCAGTATCGTCGACGAATCGAAGCACCGGGCAGGTTGCGTCATCAAGGATCGTAGGCGCAGCGGAAGACCATCATCTCCTGGCGCTCGGTCACCTCTGGTAGCTCTTCGAAGATGGTGGGGAGCAGCGGGGCCCCGGAGGCGGGGTCAGCACCCACGAAGCCATAGGCGGATTGGATCTGGAGTGGCGGGGCGTACAGCAAGGGATACGGCTCAGCCGTATACCCGGGCCGGTCGACGTACACAGGCGCGACGCACGCAGCGGCTCGCTCTTCGTCGCTCATCGCCTCCGTGAGCACGCGCTCCCAGCCGCCCGCGAAGAGGTCGTAGTGACCCCAGGGACCGACATCGTCGGGCTCGCTGCGCACCTCGGGCGGCAGCGAGTCCGGCACGCTCAGCTCGGTCGTCGCCCCGAGCCAGAACACGCGGGCGGCCTCGGCGAACCAGCGGCACTCAGGGTCGGCCGCCTTGGCGGCGTTCCAGAAAGTCGTACCGTGACGCAGCTCGCAGGCGAGCCAGCGGGCGAAGAGCTTGGGGTTCCCTACGCCGATCGTCTCTCGGCCTTCGGCCCGGGCGAGCTCGGCGAGCTGAGGCAAGCGCCCTCCGCGGAATGCGCAGAAGGCCTCCGCGTCGGCACGGCTCACCTGCACGGGGAAGCTCGGCCCGCGCCGCACCTCGGGCGGGGCACACGCACCAGCCTCTACGCAGGCCTCGAAGCACTGCTCGGTCGTCTCGTCGGGATCGAGAAAGAACCCTTCGACCCATCGCTCGCGGTCGGGAAAAGACGACTTGTCGTCGCACTGCCAAGGCTCGATCTTCGCGGTCGATCCATCGGGAGCGGAGAGCTCCGCGAGCCCCACCCACGCCCAGCCAGCGGGCACACCTCGCGCCTCTTCGCAGCCCTGAAGGCTCCGGTAGGGGCGAGGAAGGGCCCAACCGAGCTCGCCCGGGTCTTCGTCGGGTAGCTCGGAGCGCGACCCGCAGGCAGCGAGGGCCGAGCACGCGCAGAGCGCCAGCACCGACAGGCAGCGGCCAGCAAGGTGTAAGCTCACGGGCTCACTCGGCCCAGGCGGCCTCTGCACGAGCGCCATACTTGGACACGATGTTGGATCGAATCGTCGCGCATTGCCCCGGCGTGAGCGCGAAGCCGGTCTGAGAGTCGTAATTCGGGTGCATCAAGTTGCTCGGGTCTCCGGTGACGTGACCCAAACCGAGCGCGTGCCCAATCTCGTGGGCGAGCACGCCGGAGTTGTTTCCCCAGGTAGCCCAGCCATCGACGGCAGCCCGCCACGTGCCGGTGGTCGTGAGACCAGCGGTGTATTGACCGACCTGAGGGCAGGTCCGATTCGCCAAGTATCCGCTGAACAGGATCTTGAGCGCCCTCGACTTGCTGAGCTCGATCTGACAGCGCTCCTCTGCACCGCGCCACCCCTTGGCCACCATGCCGGTCACGCTGTTGAGCGAACATCCGTCCGGCGTGGCCTCCTGGTTGGAGACGTCTTCCTCCGGAAGCTCGCAGGCATCCGCACCGACGAGCCGAAACTGGATCTTGCACTGCGCGAAGATGTCATCCGGGCGGGCGAGCGCAGGGAAGGTGTGGGCCCACTCGTACCAGACACCGTCGAGCCCCTGAGGCGACCCATTCACATGAGCCCAGGCGTAGTTCGCGTCGTCGAAGACCTGCTCCATGTGCTCCGGATCGTAGCGCTGGTTCGCGACGTAGGGCGACACCGACTTCGTATGGTTGATGCCAGCCGGTCGGTTGTACACCACGACGGTGTGCACCGGAACCAGCAGCACGTCGTCGTGCAGGCGCATGCGCATCGGAGGACTCGCTGCGCCGTAGGCTCCGTCGTGGCGACCGCGGTAGACGAGATCAACCCCGACCTCGGGGAACAGTCCGTTGCGGATCGGCGGGAGATTCAAGCCCCGCAGCGACATGTGCATGACCTGGCCGCCGGAGTAATCCGAGAGCGGTCGCGGCTGCAGCAGCGTCCCGCCACCACCAGGCACATACGCAGGCCAGATGCCCGAAGGTGCCGGCGGTGTCTCGGGCGCCACTCTGCCGAGCAGGTCGAAACGCTCGAAGGCGACGCCCTCCGGCTTGAAGTATGCGGCTTCGTCTTGGCGCAGCGGTAGCCGTGCCCGGAGCGGCGGATTGTCGCGCTCGCTGAGCCACACCTCGCCTCGGCGCGACGTGGTCTCGTCTTCGGGGATAGGCGGGTTGGTGACGAACAGAGCCTGCGCCTCGGACCCCAACGCCTGCGATTCGAGCTGTGCATCACAGCCCCATAGGCCCGCCGACATACAGATCAACCCGCCCAGCACCACCCCCGTGATTCGCATGCGCGGAATGTACGGGGGGGGGGTACGAGTCAAGCTCAATCGTTCGTTCGCAACTTCTTCCTTTGGTCTCTTCGACCGAATCGCTGCGGCAAGCGATGCAGTACCCTCACCTCTCGATGCGCGCGCTCCTCGCCGTCACGGCCGCTCTTGGCTCGCTCGCGTGCAGCGCTGCACCCGCGCCGAGCGAGACCTCGCCACCGCAAGCCTCGTCCGCTGCTGCTCCGAGCGCCGTGACGAGCGTCGCGCTCGCCCCGTCCGGACCGAGCGGCTTCGCCACCTGCGCCCTCGCGCCGATGTCGCTGGAGCTGCGCTCACCGGAGGGGCGCGCTCATACGCTCCTGCGCCTCGAGAGCGACGGGAGAGTCCACGTGCAGGGCTTCGGCACCTCGCTCGATGCGCGCATCGACGCGCAGGGCTGTCTGCACGGTCCCGACGGCCTCTGGGCCGAGCTCACGCCGAGCGGGAGCGTGTGGACGCCCCACGCGCTCATGCGCGCCGACGCGAGCTCACTCTGGATGCCCGACGGCGTGCGGCACGAGTTCGGCAGCGACGGCCGCGTGACACGGGTCGAGGCGAACGGCGAGCGCGCGACCGGCGAATACGGCAGCGTGTGGATCCCGGGCTACCGCCCCGATGCCCATTGCAGCGCGGTGCTGCTCTACACGGCGATGCTCTCGATGATGCCGAGCATGGCGGTCGTCGACGGCGTCGCGAGGCGCGAGCCGCCGCCGCCGGATGCACGCTGCGCCAAGCCGGCGAAGCTCGCTCTCGATCTGGCGATCCCGAAGAAGCTCCCCACGCTGCGCACCCAGGGCATGGGCTGCGGAGGCGTGGGCTCTCCGAGCGGCGACGACTGCGTGCTGCGACTGCCGCTCGACCGCGAGCTGGTCCACCCGGGCGCGCCGCCCGCGCCCGCGCGGCTGCACCAGCTCGATCTCGCGGCGGGCGTCGCCGCCAAGATCGCCCGCGACGACGCGCTCACGACGATCGCCGTCGTGCTCGAAGGCAGCGTGCTCGCCCGAGCGGAGGACGGCGCCGAGTCGCGAGGCCACACCGAAGAGCGGGGCCGGCCGCTCGAGCGGGTCTCACTCGAGCGAGGCGCAGGCTTTCGCGCCGTCGGTGGAGGCGTCGTGCTGCACGCCGAGCGTCACACGAAGCTGTTCGTCGCGCAGGTGCTGCGGCGAGAGCGCGCAACCTTCGTGGAGCACGGCAAACCGTGGGCGAAGCGCCCCGGCCCAGCGAGCGACGGCTTCGTACGCTTCGATCTCTCGAGCGTCCCTCGCCTGCGCTGGGCCGAGGGGCGCTTCGCGGCGGCCATTGCGCAGGAGGGCGAGCTCGTGGACGCGAGCCTCACACTGCTCGGCATCGCCGGCGGCGCGAGCGTGCCCGAGCACAGCCACGACGACGCCTGGGAGCTGCTCGTGATCCTCCAAGGCGCGGGCACGATGACCCTGGGCTCCGGCGATGCGCAGCGCACGATCGAGGTCCGGCCCGGCAGCACGCTGCGCATTCCACGCGCCGTGCCGCACGCCTTCGTCGCCTCGCCGGGCGACGCGGTGATCGCGGTACAGCTCTACACGCCTCCCGGCGCCGAGCAGCGCTTCAAGAAGCTCGCTGCGGAGTAGCGGCTTGCGCCAGCCCGCGCCCGGTGGCGAAGAACCGTGCAGCTCACCTCAGCGGGCGAATCCGAGGAACAGGGCGACGAACAGCGCGCTTCCGACGACGACGACCAGCGGCAGTACCGGCGTGCGGTAGCGAACGGCGTGCCAGATGGCCCAGACCAGCGCGATGAGCCACACGACGAGGATCGCGACCGCGATCCCCAGCAAGAAGATGCCCGCGCCGACGCGCATGCCGCGCGTATCCATCGTCCTCATCCAGATGGCGGCGAGCGCACCAGCCCCCCACAAGGAGAGCACGATCGTCGCATGCACCCTGGCCGCGCGAGGGCGCGCGTCGCCTCGCTCGACTTCCCCCATCTCCTGGGGATGGTACACCGAGCGCGCTCGAAGCGCCGCGGCGCGATCTCGGCGGCGTGTGTCGGCGCAGCCGACGGGTTAGCTTCGCGAGACATGGAAGCCCTGGTCCCGAAGGTCGTCGAGGCGCTCGTGCTCCGTCACGAGCTCACGCGACGCATCGCGCTCGAGGAGCTGGCCGAGGCCGCGGCGGAGGCCTCGCTCGGCTACGACGAGATCGAGGCGGTCGTCGAGGAGCTCGAGGCGCGTGGCTACGAGGTGGGCGGCGAGCCGACGGCCACCGAGCTCGCGCTGCTCGGCGAGGCGCTCACCGCGATCCGCGCGGCGATCGCGGCGAACGGGCAGAGACCCTCGATCGACGAGCTCGCCGACACGCTGGGGAGACCTGCGTTCCTGATCCGCCGGGTGCTCGAGCACGCGCGCGGGCTCGGCGCCGGCCCGGCGACGCGAGGCTGAGCGCGAGCGGAGGCTGGGGTCCCCCCCGAACCCGAGCGCGCCGGCTGGATCAGCCGCAGCTCGACTCGCAGGC
This sequence comes from uncultured Polyangiaceae bacterium, assembly GCA_938004785.1. GTDB lineage: Bacteria > Myxococcota_A > Polyangia > Polyangiales > Polyangiaceae > CALKVW01. Next base: position 30,026 of record CALKVW010000067.1, on the reverse strand, counting down.
CCGGCACGCGGCGCCACAGCCGCCGCAGCCCGTCTTCTCGCAGGCCTCGGCGCAGGCCGCGCAAGCCTGGGCGCAGAGCGTCTTCGCCGCCTCGCGCAGCGGGCTCTCGCGCGCCTCGTAGCGCGCGTAGAGCTCGCAGGCGTCGATGCAGTCGCGGCAAGCCGCGATGCAGGCCGCATACTGGGGGCTCTCGGGGCTCGCCTTCTTCAGGCAGTCTTGGATGCACGCTTCGCAGGCTTCGACGCAGCTCTGCATGGGGCTCTGGCCGGACATGGTGGGTTGTCTCCTTCGGGCTGGGCGGGCTCGATCGATTGGATGAGCTTCAGGATCGAACAGGACTCGACGACGGTGTCGCCTTCGCAGGAGTCGATGAGCGCAGAGACCGCGCGGCGCATGCGCGACAGCTCGGCGAGCTTCGCGTCGATGCGCGCGAGCTTGAGCACCGCGCGCTCACGCACGCCGCCGCAGGACTGCCCGCGGCGTGCGCGCAGCTCGAGCAGCTCCGCGATCTCGGCGAGCGAAAATCCCAGGGCTGCGGCTTGCCTCACGAAGCGCAGGCGCGCGAGCGCAGCCTCGTCGTAACGACGGTAGCCGTTGGCCGCGCGCAGTGGGGGCACGAGCAGCCCGACTCGTTCGTAGTAGCGGACGGTCTCGGCGCCGACGCCGACCGCGCGCGCGAGGGAGCCGAGGGTGTACGTCGAGGCCACGTCGAGAGCTTAGGCCCTGTACCCAAGTACGGGGTCAAGCCCGAACGCCGCCGGATCCCGCCCGGTCTCAGCGAGCGGATGGCTCGGCGCTCGCCGAGGCCCCGGCCATGCCTGCGCGCAGCGCCTCGCCGAAGCTCCGGCTCGCCTCCGGCGACGCGAAGAAGCGCTTCGGCACGATGTGCGCGACCGAGGGGCCGACGAAGACGAAGTAGTGCGTGTCGATCTCGTCGAGCTCGAGGATCGAGCTCCAGGGGTGGAGCACGTCGAGCTGCGCGCTGCGCGAGCGGAAGCCCTCTTCGTCGACGACGATCTCACGCTCGACGAGGATCCCGGGCTGCTTGGCCATCAGGCGTGGGGTCCACACGAGCATGATGCCGAGCAGGAACAGCAGGACGGCGATGAGTATCCAGACGGCGACGAGCAAGCTCGAGACGAGCTGCGCGAGCGGTGGTTCCGCCGGCACGAGGCTGAAGACCAGGCTGAGCGTCGCCGCGGCTCCGACGACGAAGCCCATGATGCGCGCGGGTGAGCGCAGCGGTCGCGGCACGAAGGTCTTCGACATCTTGCGGTCGTAGACGTGGCGCGCGTAGCGCTCGAGGTCGGCGTCATGGAGCTCGCCGCGCAGTTGCAGAGGCCCAGAGCGGTACACGCGAGACTCCTCTCTCCTCGGGAGAGCCGACGATAGCACCGGCCTGCCAGGGCGAACGAGGCGGGAGCTCGAAGCGCTCGGAGTTCTCCACCCCCTGCAGACGTGGCAAGCTCGGCGCCATGGCGAGCGATCTGCTCGAGCTCTGCGCGGGCATCGCGCTCGTCGCGCCTCCCGTCGCGGTGAACTACCTGCTCTTCGCGAAGGACGCGCGTCTGCGCGCCGCCCGCTTCGCGCGCATCGCCGAAGGGCTCGGCGCGCGCGGCTTCGCCATGCGCCCTGGCTCGACCTGGGACCACTACGCCTTCCGCGGCACGCTGGGCTCGGTGCCGCTCGCCATCGAGCACTACACGGTGGAGCGCGCGCAGATGAACGCCCGCCGGCGCGGCGAGATCACCGAGCTGCGTTTCGTCGGCGTGCGCGTCGAGGCCCCGGCGCCCTTCGGCAGCCTGCGCGTCTGCCCGAGAGATCGTGTGCCGCTCGCCGAGCTCGGCCCGATGCAGGAGGTGGCGCTCGCGCCCGAGCTCGGCGCCTACCGCGCCTTCGTCGCGGACCCACGCGATGCCCGCGTCGTGACGAGCGCGGCGATGAGCGAGCTCTGCATCGCGCTCGGGCCCATCGCCAGCCTCGAGAGCAGCTCGGGTGCGATCCTGCTCACGCTCGCGCGCCAGCCCGCGGAGCCTGCCTTGCTGCTGCGCGCCGCCGAGCTCGTCGCGAGCCTGCAGGAGCAGCGCGCGCCTGCACCCGCGCCCCTGCTGCCCGCGGATCCAGGCTGGGAGTCGCCCTGGGTCGGCGCGGCGGCGGCGCCCTTCATCTTCGCGCTGCTCGCCGGCATCCCGGCCTCCTGTGCTCCGCCCGTGCACGGCGCCGTGTCGCCGATCGTCTGCGACGAAGGCATGCACATCGAGAACCGCAAGCGGAACAAGAACCCGATGCAGTGCGTCGACGAAGACGGCCTCGACCGCGAGCCGGCGCATCTGTTGCCGATCCTCGCGGGCGCGAGCGCCGTCTACTACCCCAGCCTGCTCGTGGCGCTGCTCTGGGCCTCTCGCGTGTCGAGGCGACGCGGCGAGTCTGCCCTCGCCGCGCGCTCGGCCACCGGTGCGGCGCCGTATCGCTGAGCCGCGCGCGGCGGCCAGGCACGGGCCGACGCGCCGCTCGGCAGAGAGCGCGAGGCCCCTCGCCTCAGGCTCGCCGTGGCATGCTCGCGCGCATGAGCGACCCGCGCCCCGCACGCCGCCAGCCCGGCTCGGCCCTCTGCTTCGTCTGCGGCACCAAGAACCAATACGGCCTCGGCGCGAGCTTCTACGACGACGGCCGCGAAGTGTGGACCGAGCTCACGCCCGCCGAGCACCACCAGGGCTGGCCGGGCGTGCTGCACGGAGGCATCAGCTCGGCGATCCTCGACGAGACCATCGGCCGCGTCGCCTTCCTCCACGATCGCTGGGTGCAGACCGGCAAGCTGAGCCTGCGCTTCGTGAAGCCCGCCCCGCTCGGTGTGCCCTTGCGCGCGGTGGGTCGCCTCGAGCGCAACCACGCACGCCTCATGGAGATGAGCGGAGAGCTCGTGGTCGCGTCGACGGGCGAGCTCTTGGCGAGCGCGCAGGGCACCTTCGTGCCGCTGCCCGACGCGGCTCGCGCAGCGCTCGCGAGGCAGCTCGGAGGCGACTTCGAGGCCTGGGAGAGGTGGCTCGGCGAGAACCGCGCGATGCGCGAGAGCGAGCCTGAAGGTCGCGGGTAGCGTCGTGCGGTAGACTCGCGCGCGTGCAGAGCGTCGACGTCGTCGTGGTGGGTGCGGGCAGCGCGGGCGCGGCGGTGGCCGCGGGCTTCGCGCGGGCGGGACGCTCGGTCCTCTTGCTCGACAAACGACCGCTCGGCGAGACGGGGGCGCGCTGGGTGAACCTCGTGCCTCGTTGGTGCTTCGAGGAGGCAGGCGTCGAGCTCCCGGGCCGCGAGGAGCTGTTCCACGATCGCCCAGGCACCTTCGTCATGGTCGCGCCCGGCGGCGCAGCGAGCGTGCGGACCCGTGGTGCAGGGCGCTTCTTCCACGTCGACATGCGCAGGCTGGTCGGCCGCCTCGTGAACGAGGCGCTGGGGCTCGGGGCGCGCTTCGAAGAGCGGCGCCTGGTCGAGCTCGAGCTCGACCCGAGCGGGCGCCCGACCCACGTGGTGCACGAGCGCCCCGGCGGCGGCGGCCGCGAGCGCGTGCGGACGCGTCTCGTCGTCGACGCCTCGGGCCTCGGCGGCAGGGTGCGCGAACGCGTGCCGGTGTTGCGAGCCGCGTGCCTCGCGCCAGGCCCGCTCGACCGCTGCGTGGCGGCGCAGTACCAGCTCGACGTGAAGGATCGCGGCCCGCTCCTCTCGCTGCTCGAGCGACACGGCGCGATGCCCGGCGACGACCTCGCGTTCCCGAGCACCGAGGGCGGCTACTCGACGCTGACGATCACGACGCACCACGAGCTCGACGAGGTCGGCGTGCTCGCGGGCTCGATCCCGGCGATGGGCGTGCGCGACGGCGGCGAGATGCTCGCGCGCTTCCGTGTAGAGAACCCCTGGCTCGGGGCCGCGCGTTTCGGAGGCCAGGCGCCCATCCCGGTGCGCCGCCCCTTCGACCGCCTGTCAGGCCCGGGCGTCGCGCTCGTCGGCGACGCGGCCTGCCAGGTCTACGCCTCGCACGGGAGCGGCGTCGGCATCGGGCTCATCGCCGCGCGCCTGCTCGTGGAAGCGGTCCGTTCCTGCGACGACCCCGGCGACGCGAAGGCGCTCGCACGCTACGACGAGCGCTTCCGCCAGCAGCACGGCGGCCTGCTCGCCGCGTCCGACGCCTTCCGGCGCTTCTCGCAGCGCCTCGCGCCCGAGACGATCGCCGCGCTGCTCGGCGCGGGCCTCATCGACGAGGGCTTCTTCTCGCGCGCGCTCGAGCAACGCCCGCTCCGCCCCAGCGCTGCCGAAGCGCTCGCGCTCGCGTCGCGCGCCGCGCGTGCGCCCGCCGTCGCCATGCGCTTCGCGCCGACCGCCGCGCGCACCCTGTTGCTCGATCGCCTCGGCGCGATCTCGAGCCGCGCCGCGCAGCCACTGCTCGATCGCGCCGTGCGAGAGCTGGTCGGCCCGAGCCACTGAGTCGCCGGGCCACCGAGTCAGTGCGCCGCCGAGCCACCGAGCCACCGAGCCACCGAGCCAGTGCGCCGCGCGCGTGACGCGGCCCGCTCACACTCCGTCGCCGCCGCGCAGGTGCGCGCCGATGCGCCGGAAGCGCGTGTCTTCCTCGGGGGCGAGCGGCCCCTCGTCGAGCGCCGCGAGCGCCTCGCGCATGTGCTCGGCGCTCTTCGGGCCGGTCATGCACACGTCGAAGTCGGGGTTCGAGAGCACGAAGCGATAGCAGTCGCGCCCGCGCAGCGGCGGCTCGCCCTCCGGCATCTTGCCGGGATCGCAGAGCTGGCCCCAGCGGGTGGCCGTGTAGGCGACGATGCCCGGGCGCCCCTCCTTCGGCATGGCCGGGAACACGTCGCGCTCGGCGCCCGTGTGCGCGGCGTTGTAGCGGACGTGCAGGATGTCGAAGCGTGGGTCGGCCGCGAAGACGGGGAACATCGTGCGCTCGTGCGAAGAGATCGCCAGGTAGCGGAAGAGCCCACGCGCGCGCAGCTTCTCCACGCGGTCGAGGATCAACGCCGACGGCATGCTGTTGAACCAGCCGAGCAGGAGCACGTCGGCGTGGTCGATGCGCAGCTGACGCAGCCCTCGCTCGAGGCTGTTCTCGAGCAGCCAGGGCCAGCGCGAGTAGCTCTGCAAGAGCAGCACGAGCTGGTCGCGTTTCCCCTCGGCGACGAGCTCACGCACGGCCCGGGTCATGCCCGGCCGCCGCATCGAGCCGTGGTACCAGTAGTTCACGCCGCGATCGAAGGCCTCGCGCAGCGAAGCGGTGTCGATGCCGTAGCCGCTCGCGACCGCGAGCGGGCCGACGGAGAGCTCGGTGCGGCCGAGACGCACGGACTTCGGGAACCCCATGGCGCGAAGCTAGCCCAGCGAGGGGCGCGGCGCTGCCCACCCGCGCGCGGTGGCGCAATACGCGGAATCATGGCACCCGGTGCCACTTTTGTTTTGACACCCAGTGCCATCTTGCTAGAGAGCTGCCATGGCGGGAGCGACGAACGGCACGAGCCACGAGCCCCCTGGAGACCGCTCGAGCTCGGGCCTGCGTGAGCAGAACGCGCGCGACCGCCGCGAGGCGCTCGTCGAGGCCGCCTACGCGCTCTTCGCCGAGAAGGGCTACGCCCACACGACGATGGACGAGGTCGCCGAGCGCGCGGGCCTCTCGCGCCGCACGGCCTTCCGGTACTTCTCCAGCAAGGAGGAGCTCGTCTTCCCTGCCCGCGAAGCGCGCCTCGCGATGCTGCGCGCCGAGCTCAGGCCTCGCGCGGCCGAGCGCGGCTTCGAGACGGTGCGCCGCGCTTGCCTCGCGCTCGCGAAGCACTTCGAGGCCGACCGGGAGCGCCAGCTCGCGCAGTGGCGCATCCTACGTGGCGAGCCCGCGCTGGTGGGTCGCGACCTCGACTTCGACCGCGAGAGCGAAGCCGCGATCGAGGCAGCCTTCGCCGCGGGCGAGCGCGACACGCCGAGAGCGCGCCGCCGCGCGAAGGTGCGCGCCGCCGCCGTGACCGGCGCGGTGCGCGCCACGCTGCGCGAGTGGCTCGAGGGCGGCGCGAGCGCCGATCTCGGCAAGCTCGGCAGGGAGACCTTCGCCGAGCTCGAGGCGGGCTTCGCCGATTGAGCGAGCCATCGAGCCGGACGAATCACGTTCCTGGACGACGAAGCGACGACCCCGAGGGAGCAGACGATGACGACCAAGATGCGCATTCCGGCGAAGGGCATGGCGAAAGACGACGCGCTCGCGGCCCTCGAGGGCTACCGCGCCAACGACGTGCCCTGGAGGCAGGGCAAGGCCTTCGGCTACGTCTTCGACGCGAAGCACGAGGCGCTCGAGGCAGGCAAGAAGGCCTACCTCGCCTTTCTCAGCGAGAACGGCCTCGACCCGACGAGCTTCCCCTCGCTCCTGCGCCTGGAGAACGAGGTCGTGCGCATGTGCGCGAACCACGTGCACGGCGGCGAGGAGGTCGTCGGCAACTTCACGACCGGCGGCACGGAGTCGATCCTGCTCGCGATGAAGGCCGCGCGCGATTGGGCGAAGAAGCACCGCCCCGAGATCGCCGTGCCCGAGATCCTCGTGCCGATCACCGCGCACGCCGCCTTCCACAAGGCCGCCGCCTACCTCGGCATGGCGATCCGCACGTTCGACGTCGACCCCACGAGCTTCCGCGCCAGCGCCGAGGCCGCGCGCGCCGCGCTCGGCGAGAGCACCGTGGTGCTGGTCGCATCGGCGCCTTCGTATGCCTACGGCGTGATCGACGACGTGAGCGGCATGTCGAAGCTCGCCGAGGAGAAGAAGCTGTGGCTGCACGTCGACGCCTGCATGGGCGGCGTGCTCCTGCCCTTCATGGAGAAGCTCGGCGAGGAGGTCGCGCCCTTCGACTTCCGCCTGCCCTGGCTGTGCAGCCTCTCGATGGATCTGCACAAGTATGGCTTCTGCCCCAAGGGCGCGAGCGTCGTGCTCTACCGCGACAAGGGCCTGCGCAAGCACCAGATCTACGCCTGCGCCGAGTGGGCCGGCTACACGATCGTCAACGCCACGGTGCAGAGCACCAAGTCGGGCGGCGCGCTCGCGGGCGCCTGGGCCACGATGACGTGCATGGGCGAGGAGGGCTACCTCGGGCTCACGAGGGAGATGCGCGAAGCGACGAAGCGCTACGCCGCCGGCATCGACGCCATCCCGGGCCTGCGTGTGCTCGCCCAGCCCGACATGACGCTGCTCGCCTTCACGTCGGACGAGTTCCACGTCTTCCACCTGCCCGATCGGATGAAGAAGCGCGGCTGGTACATCCAGCCCACGCTCGGCCAGGGCGCGCTGCGCGAGCACGTGCACCTCTCGGTGACGGCGGCGAACGTGCCGCACGTCGAGGCCTTCCTCGCGGATCTACGCGCCTCGGTGGAAGAAGCGCGCAAGCTTCCGTCGAGCGCCATCGCCAAGGACATCGCCGGCGTCGCGGCCCACATCGACCCAGCCACGCTCGACGACGAGGCCTTCTCGCGCCTGCTGGGCATGGCGGGCATGCAGAGCGCCGGCGTGCCGGACGCGACCGCGGAGCTCAACCAGATCCTGCAGGCGCTGCCCATCCCGCTGCGCAAGGCGATCCTCGTCCACTTCTTGAACGATCTGTTCAGCTGAGCGACCGCGATGCGCGCCCGGCGCGGGCACGTCGACGCCACGTCCCCGAGCTCCGCCCGAGCGCGCCTCGTTCAGCGGCCGAGCTTGCCGTGCGCGAGCTCGGTGCTGCGCAGGCTGCGCACCTCCTCGTCGAGGTCGACGTCGATGTCGACCTCCCAGGGAGCCTCGGTGACGGCTGGCGTGGGCGCGAGCGCGGGCGCGCCGCGCGTCTCGACGATCGAAGCGAGCGTGCTCCACATCTTGCCGACGGTGGGGAACCTGTCGGCCGGATCGATCGCGAGCGCCTTCTGGACCCAGTCGTCGACGAGCGCGGGCAGCTCGGGCCGGAGCGCGTGCAGAGAGGGGCGCGGCGCGCGGATCACCTCGAAGAGCAGGCGGTCGAGCGGCTGCTTGCCGTCGAAGGGCGTCTTGCCGGCGAGCGCGCGGAAGATGACCGTGGCGAAGGAGTAGACGTCGATCCTGCGGTCGGCCTGGTGAGCCTTGCCGCGCCAGATCTCGGGCGCGATGTAGGCCGGTGAGCCCGCGACCATGCCCTCCATCGTGAGCGAGTCGGCCTTGAGATCCTTGGCGAGGCCGAAGTCGAGCAGGCGGATGCCGCCGCGCGAGGAGTCGTCGAGCACGAAGATGTTGCCGGGCTTGAGGTCGCGGTGGACGAGATCGAGCTCGTGCGCCTTGTCGAGCGTGTGCGCGATCGGCGTGAGCAGCGTGAGCAGGCGCTGGGCATCGATGCGCCCGCCGTGGCGCTCGATGTCGAGCAGGTAGGCCTCGAGATCGCGGCCCACGAGGTGCTCCATGACGATGTAGAGCGTGCCGTCTTCGGCCTTCTGGAACGCGAAGATCTGCGCCGCGCTGGTGCCCGAGAGCCGCCCCATGGCGCGCGCCTCGCGGTGCATGCGCACCTTGAAGCCGGGCTCGGCCGAGACGTTCGCGTGCAGGCACTTGATGGCCACCTTGGCGCCGAGCAGCTCGTCCTCGGCGATGTAGACGACCCCGTGCCCGCCTTCGCCCAGCACACCGAGCACGCGGTAACGGTCGTCGAGCACGTGCCCTGTCGCGTACGCCATCCTCGTTCGCCTCCAGTGGAGCCGCGCCTCCGTGCGCAGGGCTCCACCTTCGAGACTACCGCCCGGCCGAGCGCCCCACCAGGCTTCAGCTCGGCGGCTCGAGGCGCGCGACGTCGATGGCCGGGTTCTTCTCGTTCTTGGAGAAACGCATCGTGCTGGTGTCGCCCGTGGGCTCCTCGATGACGATGCGCTCGACGCCCCACTTCTCCGCGTTCGTGACGAGCTCGAGGCGCGCGACGATCTTGCGCAGCTCGGCCGTCTTCGGCTTCGCTTCGATCCCGATGCCCGCGCTCGAGGCGAGCAGGCCGAGCTCGTAGCGCTCGCGCAACTTCGAGGGATCACCGGCGACGAAGGCGAGCAGGTCGCCGAGCAGGGCGCCGAAGCGCGCGTCGTTCGGCGCGCGCGCGACCTTGCCGTTGCCTGCGCGGTAGGCGACCCCCTTGGGTCCGACCCAGTAGGTCACGGCGTCCGGCGGCAAGAGCTCCCAGCGCAGGCGGTCGGGGCGCATGACCGTGAGCTCGCCCCGGCTCTTCACCTCGCTCGCGAGCAGGCCGACGATGCGCGTCTGCTCGAAGGGCGCGAGCAAGAGACGCAGACCGGAGCGCGCCGCCTCGATCTCGCGCAGGGCCTGATCGACCGAAACCGCGCCATGCGAAACCGCGTCGACCGTGGCGGCCGCAGCCACCTCGTGCGGGAGGAACGCGGAGGCCGCGAGCGCGCCGGCGCAAGCGAGCGCGTCTCTCCTGTGGATGCGTCGAGCGTTCATGCGTCGAAGGACTGTAGCGCGCGCCGCCGGCGCGTGGTGCGCGCCGAGCACGATCGCGCTCACCACCTCGGCGGCAGGCGCCCACCCGGGCAGAGCTCGATCGCGCGGCGCAGCGGCCTGCCTCGCTCGCCGCCCTCGGTGTGGCGCGCGGCGAGGTCCTGGATGCGCCGCACCAGCTCGTTCATGTCGCGGTGGCGCACCGGGTGGGTCTCGCGCCTGCGCTCACACCAGAAGGTGCGGCAGCCGATGGGGCGCGCGGCGTAGACCGAGCAGCGCCCGGCGGCGTCGAGCAGCGGACAGCGTCCCTCTCCGCTGGCGAGGACCGGCAGCTTGCGCGGCGAGGGCTGCGCGCCGATCGCGCGGCCGCTCTTGCGTACGGCGCGCATCAGGTACGAAAGCTCGAGGCTCGTGACGTAGGGCTCGCGACCGGTGCGCTCGAAGTGGCAGCAGTCGGTGGAGGCCTCGCAAGACCAGCCCGCGTAGAGCTGCTCGGCCTCGGCGTAGATGCGCTCGAGCTCGGCGACGAGCTCGAGCTCCGCGTCGGCGGGGTTCTGGCCTCGCGGCGCACGACCTCGGCTCACTCGGCCCCCGGGTGTGGAGAGCCCGCCCCGAGCCAGGCCTCGTAGCGGCCGTCGCCGAGCGCCGGGTCGGGCGCGATCGTCTCGAGCGGCGCGGGCGATGCCTCGGGGTCGTAGCCGCGATCGAGCAGCTTGCGCAGATCGAAGCGCACGAAGCGCCCGAGCAGGTGCGGCGCCTCGCTGACCCAGAGCGCACGCGCCTCGGTGTCCATCACCACGCCGTGCGTCGCGATGAGCGCGTCGATCGTGCTGCGGTGTCCGAGCGGGAGCTCGACACCCGCAGGGCCGCGTCGATCGCGGAGGAGCTCGACGGCGCGCGTGGCATCGAGCCTCCCGGTCTCGGCGCCGAGCAGCTCGTCGAGGCGCGCGCGACGAGGCAGGGTCGAGCTCTTCTCGCGGATGCGTCGGTTCTTGGGGTCGGCCGCGAGCGCGCCCTCGAAGTGGTTCGTGAGCGGGAGGAAGTCGCCCTCGATGCGGCGCGCCTCGGGGGCCTCGCCGGGCGCGCGCTCGACGGCCATCGCCTGGCCGCGCGCGTCGGCGAGCAACATCAGGTGCGATACGCGCGCCTGTTTCGTCTGCAGGATCGCGAAGGCCTCGTCGACGTCGCGCGCCTCGGCGAGCAGCGCCCGCGCCGTGTGCACGACCGGCTCGCCGAGGTCTGCGTTCTCACGAGCGCGCGCGCCGTGCACGACGACCGCGAGCCCCTCGGCGTTCATGCCGCTCACGACGCCGACGAGCCCGGGCCAGGCCACCGAGGCGAAGGGGATGCGCCCCTGTTCGAACACGAGGAAGACGACCTTGGCCTCGTCGAAGACCGGCCCCGCCTCGAAGTCGAAGTTGCGCGCGAGCAGCGCGCCCTCGCCCAGCTTGCGCTCGCCCCGCGCGACGAAGCTCGTGCACCCGAGCAACGGCGAGTGCTCGAAGCCGAGCGCGACGTCGTAGAGCGCGTTGAGCACGACGAGCCGCTGATACGTCGGCATGAGCTCGGCGTAAGGGTCGGGTGAGAAGGCGCGCGCCTGCGACGCGATCTCGCGCAGGCGAGGCTCGCTCATCTCCCGATCGATGCCGCGGCTGGAGAGCTTGCCCAGATCGACCAGCAGCGTGCGCAGCGGCGAGAGCGGCACGAGGCCCTCGAAGGTGCGGTAGAGCTGCGCCTCGGAGCTCTTCATCTGTTCGTAGAGCAGGCGCGCGTGCTGGTGACCGATCTGCTCCGCGCTGCCCCCGAGCCGCAGCTCGGTGATGTGGCCTCGCCGGGTCGCGTAGGCGAAGCCGAGCCTGCGCACCTCACCACGCACCTCGGGCTCGCCCTCGACGAGCTCGATCGGAGGTGGCTCCATGCGCGAGGCGTAGGCTGCGACGTAGTGGAAGCCGAAGGGCAGCGCGAGGAGCGTGAGCGAGAGCGCGAGGAGCTTCTTCGCGTGGCGTCGAAAGAAGCCGGCGCGCTCGCGTTCGGCGCTCACGGCCTGGCCGGTCGGGTGATGCCGCGCGTCGACACGAGCGTGGTGACGACGCGGCGGATGACGCGCATCGGATCGCGCACGCTGTCGAAGTGGGTCGTGCGGTCGGCCGGGTACTCGACGCGCACGGGCAGCTCCACGAGCGGAACCCCGGCGGCGATCACGAGCAGGAGGATCTCGGCCTCGAAGGCGTAGCCGTCGTCGCGCCCGCCGAGCTCGAGCGCGCGCGGCAGAGGGTAGCGGCGCAGCCCGCACTGCGTGTCGGCGAGCCAGGTGCGCGAGAAGAGCGAGAGGAAGCCGTTCGAGATCGCGTTCGAGATGCGGTTCGCGCGCGGCGCGCCGGCGCGCCCGAGGTGGCGCACCCCGAGCACGAGCGCCTCGAGGTCGGTGTCGAGGCGGGCGAGGCGCGCGGCCTCGTCGACGGGGTGCTGACCGTCGGCGTCGATCGTGACGACGGCGACGTGGCCGTCGGCGTGGGCGCGCGCCAGCCCGGTGCGCAGGGCGCGGCCCTTGCCGAGGTTGCGCTCGTGGCTGAGCAGCACCGCGCCGGCCTCGCGCGCACGAGCGGCCGTGTCGTCGCGTGAGCCGTCGTCGACGACGTAGACCGCGCCGAGGCCCTCGAAGGCCGAGGCCGCGCCACGCACGACCTCGCCCACCGTGCGGGCGGCGTCGTAGGCAGGGATGAGGGCGGCGACTCTCATGCCGCGCGCGTCTTAGCACACGGGCGCGCCGCCTCGTGCGGCGCCGATCGCCCATCGTGTGCCGCATGCTAGGGTCGGCGGCATGTCGCACGGCATCGAGCCCGAGGTCGTGGAGCTGCTCGCGCAGCGCGCGAAAGCGCACCTGCGCAAACGCGCCAGGAGCGTGCGCGGCGCCGTCGCGCGCTCGGCGCTCGAGGCGCGCTCGGCGGCGATCGTGGCGAGGCTGCTCGAGCACCCGTGGCTCGAAGGCGCGAAGACGGTCGCGTCGTTCTGGCCGATCGAAGGTCGCAGCGAGGTCGACCTGCGCGCGATCGATCCGGTGCTGAGATCGCGGGGAGTCGTCGTCGTCTACCCGAGCATCGATCCGGACACGCGGCGCATGTGCTTCCGCGACCCGGGCGAGCCCGAGCGCATGGAGGAGCGTGGTCTCGGCTTCGCCGAGCCCGAGCCGAGCCTGCCCGAGGCCGAGCGCATCGACGTCGTGCTCACGCCCTGCCTGCTCGTCGATTCGACCGGCGCTCGGCTCGGCTACGGCGGCGGCTTCTACGACGCGACCTTGCCTCGCTACTGCCCGCCCGGTCGCGCGATCGCGGTCGCCTACGACTTCCAGCTGCAGGCCGAGGTGCCGACCAGCTCGCGAGACGTGCGCGTCGACGCGATCGTGACCGACGCACGCGGCCTCGACGCCTCGCGCTGAAGCCGCGCACCGCGCCACGCGCGCGCGAGCGCGAGCGCCTCAGGGCAACTGCACATCCGCGCAGGTGCTCCTGCGTAGGTGGCTTCCTCACTGCGCGGAACTGGTGTTCGCGGGAGCTCCCGTGCTAAGGCGGCCTGGCCATGAACACCCCCTCCTCCTTGGTCGCAGCCGCCAGGCGCGCCAGCCGCGCCGCCGAGCGTTCCCTGTCGCTCTTCGGTTCGCCTTCCGACAAGAAGGCCGAAGCGACGCGCAAGAAGAAGGAAGAGCGCGACGACGACGACAGCGACTTCCCCCGCCCGCCGGGTGTGCTCTCGATGCTCGGCTTCGGCCGCGCGACGGGTTTCACGCGGACCGCTGGTCTCGCCTTCGCCTGAGGAGCGCGCTCCATGGCCACGTGTAGCGTGTGCAACGACGAGGTCGAGGCGCTCGTGAGCGTCAAGGTCGGCGGAAAGCGCAAGAAGATGTGCGAGGATTGCGCCGACCGTGCTCGCGAGAGCGAGGCCATCGCCGAAGAGAGTGAGGCGGTGGTGCAGAACATGATGGGCTTCAAGGGCAGGCGCTGACCGGCGCCCTCGACGGCCTCCACGGGTCCCCGGCTTCGGGGGCCCGTTCTCGCTTCCGGTCAGCGCAGCGCGGCGAGCGCGACCAACGGGAGGGAGATCGATGTTCGAGTCGGCAGAGCTGGGTCACAAGCTGAGCAAAGAGGTCGCGGCGAAGGAGGAGCCCGAGCTGCGCGAGGGCCTGCTCGACGCGCAGTACGAGCTGCTCGAGAAGAAGCCCGTCAGCGTCGTGATCCTCGTCGGCGGCGTCGACGGCGCCGGCAAGGGAGAGCTCGCGAACCGCCTCTCGGAGTGGATGGACCCTCGGCACATCCACGTGCACGCGATCGATCTGCCGACGCGCGAGGAGCGCGAGCGACCGAGGTTCTATCGCTTCTGGCAGGCCCTTCCGCCGAAGGGGAAGATCGGCGTGTTCGTCGGCTCCTGGTACACGCAGCCGATCGTCGACCGCGTGATGGGCGAGACGAAGAACGCCGATCTCGATCGCGCGATGGAGCAGGTGAACCACTTCGAGCGCATGCTCTCGAACGAGGGCGTGGTCGTGCTCAAGTTCTGGCTGCACCTCTCGAAGAAGGCGCAGGCGAAGCGCCTCGAGGCGCTCGAGTCGAACCCGCGCACGCGCTGGCGCGTCTCGCCCACGGACTGGGAGCGCTTCGAGCGCTACGACAAATTCCGCAAGGTGAGCGAGCGCGCCCTCCGCCAGACGAGCACAGCCGAGGCGCCGTGGTTCGTGGTCGAGGCGGTCGACGAGGAGTACCGCGAGATCACCGTCGGCAAGACGATCCTCAAGGCGCTGCGCGACCGGCTCGCGCACGCAGACGAGGGGCACACGAACCAGATCACGCCGCCGCCGCTGCTCGCGCCGATCGACGGGCTCGATCGCCTCGGCTCGCTCGATCTCACGCAGACCCTCGACAAGGAGACCTACGACAAGAAGCTCGACCTGGCGCAGGGGCGGCTCAACCTGCTCTTCCGCAGGCCCGCGCTGCGCAAGCGCTCGGTCGTCGCGGTCTTCGAGGGCGTCGACGCAGCGGGCAAGGGCGGCGCGATCCGGCGCATCACGCACGCGCTCGACGCGCGCCACTACAAGGTCGTCCCGATCGCCGCGCCCACCGACGAGGAGAAGGCGCGCCCCTACCTCTGGCGCTTCTGGAGGCACCTGCCCGCGCGCGGCAAGCTCGCGATCTTCGATCGCTCCTGGTACGGCCGCGTGCTCGTCGAGCGCGTGGAGGGCTACTGCGACACCGACGACTGGATGCGCGCCTACGGCGAGATCAACGACTTCGAGGAAGACCTCACGGAGCACGGCGTGATCGTCGTGAAGTTCTGGCTGCAGATCAGCGACGAAGAGCAGCTCAAGCGCTTCGAGGAGCGGCAGCAGACGGGCTTCAAGCGCTTCAAGATCACCCCGGACGACTGGCGCAACCGCGAGAAGTGGCCGGCCTACGCGGCCGCGGCCAACGAGATGATCGAGCGCACGAGCACCGAGTACGCGCCGTGGACGCTCATCGAGGCGAACGACAAACGCTACGCGCGCATCAAGATCCTCGAGACCCTGGGCGAGCGCCTCGAGTCGGAGCTCTGAGACAGGGGCCCGCGCCGGTTCTGCTTGCGGCGGGGGCCCCGCGACACAGGATGCGCCGGTGCCCGAGCGCGCGAAGATCGATCTGTTGCGTACGAAGCCGGTGTGGCGCGCGCTCGCGCTGCTGCCCTGGCTCGCGTGCGTCCTGATCGCGCTCGCCGCCGCGTCGGTGGGTGAGCCGGCCTGGCTCACGCCGCTCATCCACCTGAGCGGCCTGGGGCTGATGGGCCAGTGGTACGTCGCGCGCCACACGGGCGTGATGCGGCGCGAGGAGGCCGAGCTGCGCATCGAAGAGAGCGGCGTGTGGCAGGGCAGCACGCTGCTGCTCCCGCGCGAGGAGCTCCGGCAGGGCTTCCTCCGGCCCGACGAGCGACACGGTCTCGTCTTGCACCTCGAGCGCAAGGGCAAGCTCGCGCGCGATCTGCGGCTCGCCGTCGACGACGAAGAGAGCGCGCGTGCGGCGCTGCGCACGCTCGGCGTCGACGCCTCGCAGAAGGTCGCGACGCTGCGCGCGGCCTCGCGCGTCTACTCCTACTCGCGCGCGAAGCGCACCCTCGCGTTCCTCTCGCCCTTGCCGCTCGTCTTCGGCACCGTCGTCGCGATGAAGTGGCTCCCCGTGCTGGGGCTCATCGGCCTGGTCGCGCTCATGCCGCTCTTGCTCGCGTGGATGCTCGCTCCGTCGAGCGTCGACGTGGGCGTCGACGGCGTGCTCGTGCGCTGGCTCGGCACGCGGCGCTTCATCGCCTTCGAGCGCGTGAGCCACGTGGAGCACTTCGAGGAGCGCGACTTCAACAAGGTCTACCTCGGCGTGCGCCTCCACCTCGACGACGGCTCGACCGAGCGCATCGTCACCGGGCAGAAGCGCTTCGACGGCGACACCAGCAAGACGCTGCACGCGCGCATCGAGCAGGCGCTCGAGGCCTACCGGCGAGGCGCTGGCGAGGTGGACGCGAGCGCGCTCGCGAGGCGCGATCAGCGGCCGCTCGACTGGGTGAGGTCGCTGCGCGCGCTCAGCAGCGACGCGCAGGTCGGTCCGCGACGCGCGCCGGTCGCGCCCGAGCGCCTCCTGCGCGTGGCCGTCGACCCTTCCGCTTCACCCACGGCCCGCGCGAGCGCGGCGGTCGCGGTCGCCCCTGTGATGACGCCGGAGGAGCGCGCCAAGCTGCGCATCGCGACGGAGACGACGGCCTCGCCGAAGCTCCGCATGGCGCTCGAGGCGGCGCTCTCGGCCGACACGAGCGAAGAGGCGCTCGCCGAGGCGCTCGCGGAGCTCGAGGGCGACGAGCGCGCGGCGGCACGCTCGAGCTGAGCCTCAGTCGAGCCCGAGCACACGCTCGACGTCCTGCTCGACGAGCGCGGCGAGCCCCTCGACGAAGCGCGCAGGGTCGAGCTCCACGCTCAGGCTCGCGACGCCACGATCGCCTGCGACCACCGGGCGCTCGATGGGCTGGTGCAGGCCGAGCACACGGCCGAAGCTCGTGCGCTCGAGCGAGGTGTAGACGTCGCCCAGAAGCTCGCCGGCGTCGGCGCCTCGATCGCCCCAGTCGGCGAGCACCGCCGCGGCGAGCCCGAGGTGGCCACGGGCCGTGGAGCGCAGCGCGAGGCCCACGCCGGTCGAGGCCTCGAGCAGGCCGAGCGCGGCGCCGCGCAGCTCACCGTCGAAAGGCCCGGGCATGAGCCACACGAAGGGCGCGTCGCCGAAGCGCCGCGAGAGCTCGCCCATCGGCTCGAGCTCGAGCGCCGCCCGGTGACCCCCGAGCTTGCCTTGCGCGCGCAGCGCGGCCACGCGCAGCATGCCGCGATCGAGCTCGCCGCCTCGCTGGTAGATGGCGACGTCGCGGCCGACGCGCGAGAAGACCTCGACGCGCCTGCCGACGCGGCCTGCGACGCGCACGAGATCGGGGCGGTCTACGCTGCGCGTGGACTTGCTCGCGAGGCGCAGGGCGAAGCGCCGCTCGAGCAGCGCCGGGTCGACGTTGTGCCGCAGCACCGCGAGCGTCTCCTCGCCGCCTTCGCGCGCGTAGCCGGCGAGGTAGACCTCGGGGATCTGCCGCAGATCGAGGCCCGTGTGCTCGCGGTAGGCGTCGAAGCGCGCCTCGGGCACGAAGCGGCCGAGCAGCGGGATGAGCCACGGGAGCGAGGCGATCGCGCGCGGTCGCAAGCGCAGGAGCCAAGTGAGGCCGGCGCTCGGCAGCAGCGCCTCGAGCTCGGGCACCTCGGTGGGCTCCGGCGCGGGGGGCGCGACCGGTGGCGGCGCGCCACCGCAGCCGCCGAGCGAGAGCCCGAGCGAGCCCAGACCCCCGAGCACACCGCGCCGCGTGAGGCGCTCGCGCGGGGCTCGGTTCGGCATCAAGGCACGACGCGCAGCCACGCGAAGCGGCGGTTCTTCGAGCCGATGCGCACGAGCACACGCTCACCGACCGCGAGGCGGCGATCGACGTCGCCCGGTGCGGCCTTCTGGTGATCGACGTGCACCGCGCCCTGCTGGATCATGCGCATGCCCTCGGAGGTCGACTTCACGAGCCCGGCGAGCTGGAGCGCCTTGGGGAGCGTGATCGCGCCGATCTCGGCCTGGACCTCGAGCTCTTCGACGTCGTCGGGCACCGCGCCCGCGGAGATCGCGTGCCTGCGTGCGACGGCCTCGGTGGCCGCCTCGGCGTCGTGGAAGCGCGTGATGATCTCGACCGCGAAGCGCTCCTTCACGACGAGGATGTTCGTGCGCCCGGCCTCGACGTCGGCCTTCTCGGCCTTGATCTCCTCGAGGCTCTTCGAGGAGAGCAGGTCGAGGTAACGCCAGATGACTTGGTCGTCGACGAGCATGAGCTTCTGCAGCATGTCGAAGGGCGCGTCGTTCACGGCGACGTAGTTGTTCGCGCTCTTCGACATCTTCGCGCCGACGACCTTGCCACCCTCGATGCGCGCGTCGGTCCCCTCGAGGATCGGCGTGGTGATGACGATCTGCGCCTGCTTGCCGTAGCGCGGCATGAGATCGCGCCCGACGAGCAGGTTGAAGAGCTGATCGGTGCCGCCGAGCTCGACGTCGTTCTCGAGCGCGACCGAGTCGTAGGCCTGGAGCAAGGGGTACATGAACTCGTGCACGAAGATCGGCCGCTGCTCCGCGAAGCGCTTGGAGAAGTCGTCGCGCTCGAGCATGCGCGCCACGGTGTACTTCGCGCAGAGCTCGATCATGTCGCTCGGCGTGAGCGCGTCGAGCCACTCGGAGTTGTAGCGGACGACCGTGCGCTCACGGTCGAGGATCTTGAAGGCCTGCTCGGTGTAGGTCTCCGCGGCGGCGCGCACGTCCTCGCGCGTGAGGCGCGGGCGCAGCTCGTTGCGGCCCGTCGGGTCGCCGACCATCGCGGTGAAGTCGCCGATGAGGAAGACGACCTCGTGCCCCAGCTCCTGGAAGGCGCGCATCTTCTGCATCAGCACGGTGTGGCCGAGGTGCAGATCGGGCCGCGTCGGGTCGAAGCCCGCCTTGACGCGGAGCTTCTTGCCCGAGGCGAGGCGCTGTTCGAGGTCGGCGCGCGTGTGCAGATCGACGACGCCGCGGCAGAGCTCGTCGATGGGGGACGGGTTCGACATGGCGACCCGGAGCACTAGCGCGGCGCGGCGCGCCCGTCACGCTTTGGCCGGGCTGCCTCGGCAGCTTCAGTCGTCGCTGCCGCCGCTGATCGCGAACTGGCGGCTGTTGTTGACCAGCTCCTTGAGCTCCTTGCCCACCTTGAAGAAGGGCAGCCGCTTGGCCGGCACGTCGACCGGCTCGCCCGTGCGCGGGTTGCGCCCGCTGTAGGGCCGGTAGGGCCGCACGGTGAAGCTCCCGAAGCCGCGGATCTCGATGCCCTCACCGCGCTCGAGCGCCTCGGTCATGGAGTCGAAGACACAGTTGACCACCAGCTCGGCGCGCGCCTTCGTGAGGTTGCCCCGCGCCGCGATCGCATCGATGAGCTCGCTCTTGGTCATGATCGCGTTTCCTCGTCCGACGATGGACACCCCATGCAAAGCCACCCTCGCGATGCTGGTCAACCGATTTGTCCTTCGCGGGTGACGGCAGCGTAACTTCGCAGCCGCGCCGGACGCGTGCCACCCGGATCAGTCGGGCGCGCGGAGCTCGAGGGCGTCGAGCGCGTCGACGAGCCCAGCTTCGCCCGCGCCTGGGGAGCGCTCGCCCATCACGAGCACGAGCTCGACACGCTCGGCGCGCGGCAGCGACCTCGCCTCGAGCAAGCGGCAGCCCTCGCCTGGCGCGACCGACCACGAGGCGCGGCGCTCGCGATCGACCTCCACGTGGAGCTCGAGCACCGAAGCCTCGACGAGCACACGCGGCGCGACGGCGAGCCCACCCACCGCACTGGGCAGCGCGAGGCGCAGGGATCTCGGCTTCGCGTCGCTCGGTGCTTCGCCCGAGGGGTGGAGCACGAGCGCGCGCCTGCCCGAGAGACAGCCGCGACTCGGCCAGGCCGGCGCGGCGTACAGACCCGACTGCGCGATGGGAGGCCACAGCGCCTCTGCCTCGAGCTTGGTCGCCGGCTCGGGTGCGTAGGGCGAGAGCTCGACGGTGCCGAGCGCGACGTCGAAGACGTGTCGGAAGGCCGGCGGCCTGCCGCGCGCCTCCCAGAGCAGGCGATCGTGCGCGTCGCCCCTGAAGCGGGCGACCTCGAGGGTGCTCGCCGAGGCGCGCGCGCGCGGATCGAAGCCGAGCCCGAAGCCGTGGTCGGTGTCGACGAAGACGAGCCCGCCGAGCACGCCGGCCGCCTCGAGATCGCGGGCGAGGAACATCGGCCGGCCGCCCTCGCGGTCGCGGAGGCGCGCATGCTCGACCTGCCCAGAGAACGCGAAGCCCGCGCACGCGAGGGCCACCGGTAGCGTGCCGAGCGCGAGCAGACGCCGGATCGGCGCGGGTGTACGCCCCCGAGCGGCGAGCGCAGGGGCGAGAGAAACGAAGGCGAGCGCGACGAGCACCAGCTCGACGGCGAGCCCGTCGGCGTAGAAGCGCGCGCCCCCTCCCGGGTAGTTGCCGTCGAAGTAGAAGGGCGCGTAGGCGAGCACGAGCGCGGGCAGCGCGAGCGCGAGTGGGCGGAGCGGTGCGCGACGCAGCGCCCAGGCGATGGAGAGGTACGCGAGCGGGCCCAGCCACTTCGCGTCGAGCGCATCGAAGAGGTGTTTGTCGAGGCGGCGCGCGCTCGTCTTCACCGCGGGCCACGCGCCGTATCCGTCGGGCAGGTTGTGCGCGACGAAATCGCCGTGCTCGATGCGGCACCCGATGCCCTCGCCGAATCCATAACGGAAGCAGCCCTCCGGGCCGTCGGCGAGGGCGTAATAGAGGGACTGGGATGACTGCCACCACGCGCCCGTCGCGGCGCGCTGGTGCCAGGCGAGCAGCGCGAGGCCTGGCAAGCTCGCGAGCGCGGCGAGCGCGAATGGAACGAGCATCGCGGTGCGCTTGGTGCGCAGGAGCGGCCACACGGCGACGCCGAGCACGAGCGCGAGCGCGAGCGCGCTCGGCGGCCTGGTCGCGACGAGCCATCCCGAGGCCAGGCCGAGGACGAGCGGCGCGAGCCTGAGATCGCCCTCGCGCATTCGATACGCCGCAGCGAGCGCTGCGGTGAAGCAGAGCGCCGCGAGGCCGTGCGACATGGTGTCGGCCGTGTGGTAGCGCAGCGCCGCGCAGACGAGGCCGAGCAGGCCCGCGAGGCGCGCTACGCCCTCGACGTCGGCGAGGCCCAGGGCGCGCGCCGCGGAGCGCGCGAGATCGACGAGCGAGAGCGAGAGCAGCGCAGCGAGCAGAGGCCCGACGAGCATCGGCGCACCGACGAGGAAGCCGAGCGCGAGCACCGCTGGGTAGCCAGGCGGGAAGATGCCTGCGGCGTGCTCACCCGAAGCGAAGACGTCGCGCACCAGGAAGCGCCCCATGCTCGAGGCCGGGACCTCGGAGACGGGCCAGGCGAAGCCTCCGCCTGCGAGCGCGCGCGCCTCGAGGAAGTAGGTCGTCGCGTCGATGATGCGTGGCCCGCCACGCAGGTAGAGCGCGACGTAGGCGTAGGAGAGGAGCGCGGACGCGAGCGCGCAGCCGAGATCGAAGGCCCGCGGCGACAGCTCGGCGAGCAGCCAGCGCGACGCACGCGGCCAGACCACGAGCAGGGCCGCGACGGCGAAGAGCGCGAGCGGCGCGGGATCGGTGGGCCAGGCGAAGTCCACGGGCCCAGCAGTCTACGTGGAAGGCGACGCGCGCTGGCGCTCAGCCTCCAGCGAGCGCCCAGGCCCAGGCCTCTTCGAGCTGGGGCTGCGCGCCCGAGTCGATGACGTCGCCGTGTGCAGGCACGAGGCGATCGAAGCCAGCGTCGAGGATCGCGCGGCTCGAGGCGGCGAGCTTCGCGCGGTCGTTGCACATGAAGCGCTCGGCGCGGCTCATCGCGAGCTTCCGGTGGGCGCCGACGAGGCGCAGGATGAGCGAGGTCAAGCCAGGGCGCGGCTCGGTGACGTTGAACACCGTGTCGGTGAGCAGGAGCGAGCGGCTCGGCTCGTGGAGCAGCGCGCACTCGCCGACCTTCGCGAGCCCTTCGATCGGGAGGACACGCAGCGCGCCGCCGATGCGCCGTGCCTCCTCGAGCACGCCGTCGAAGCGCAGGTCGGGGCGCTTCTTCGCGAGAGCGCGCGGGCCCCACACCTTCGCCGCCGGCCAACGCGCGGAGGCAGCTCGAAGGAAGAGGTGGTGCCAGAGGTTGGGCGCGACGAGGTGCTCGACGGTTCCGAGCGCGTCGACCTCGGCCGCCTCTTCGTCGCTCAGGCGGATCGGCGAGACGAGCGCGAGCGCTCCGCCTTCGAGACGGACGAGCGTGGAGCGCAGCGGTAGGTAGAACCCCGCCGACACGCGGATCTCCGTCTCGAACGCCCAGAGGCCGTCGGTGATGGGTCGGAGTGCCATGGGAGATAGTCAAGCACACATGACGATCTTGGTCAAGCACGGTTGACGATTCGCGCTATGCTCGCGAGGTGTCGACCCGAGGCCCCAGCGCGCCCAAGCAGACGACCACCACGGTGAAACCCGCGCCGAAGGAGGCGCGCGGCGCTCGCGCCTCCGCCATGGTCGAGATCGACCCGGCCGAGCTCGCGGCGAAGAAGCTCGCGAGCCCGGCCCAGCTGCTCTTCCGGGTCGCGCGCAGGCTCGATCGGCAGGCGCTCCGGCGCGTCGAGGCGAAGACGGGCCTCGTGCTGAGGCCCGCGCACACGGCGCTCTTTCCGCACGTCGACCTCGAGGGCACGCGCCCCACCGAGCTCGCGCGCAGGCTCGGGGTCTCCAAGCAGGCGGTGCACCCGCTGGTCGAGGAGCTCGTGGCGATGGGCGTCTTCGAGCGCGCGCCCGATCCACGCGACGCCCGCGCCACGCTGGTGCGCTGGTCGAACCGCAGGGGCCGCTCGCTGCTCGACGGGCTCGCGGCGCTCGGCGAGCTGGAGCGAGAGCTCGCAGCCGTGCTCGGCGCGCGGCGGCTCAGGGAGCTCGGCGCGACGCTGCGCGAGCTCGACGCCTGGCTCGACCGCGAGGGAGCCTCGAGCTGAGCCGCCCGCTCAGCCCTCCTTCGCGCGGTTGAGCTTCGCGGCGAGCGCGGTGACGACGGCGCGCGGACTGAGCCTCAGCGCCTGCACGCCGGCCTTGTTCTTGAGGCCGTGGATCACCACGGCGCGCCCGGCGCGAGCGGCCTCGTAGGCCTCGCGCGCGACCGTGAGCGCGTCGGCCACGCCGCCCATCTGGAAGAGCGCGCTGCGATCGTTGCCGGCGATCTGCGCGAACTCGGTCGCCGTCGCGCCGGGGCAGCTCAGCGTGGCGCTGACGCCGGTGCCACGCAGCTCGAAGGCGAGCGCCTCGGTGAAGGAGTTCACGAAGGCCTTGGTCGCGTAGTAGGTCGCCATGAAGGGCCCTGGCTGGAAGCCCGCGGTCGAGCCGATGTTGAGCACCGCGCCGCGGCGACGCGCGAGCATCGACGGCAAGAGCCGGTGGGTGAGCTCGACGAGGCTCGTGACGTTGACCTGGATCATGCCGAGCTCGCGCGCGAGCTCCTGCTCGGTGAACGGCCCGTTCGAGCCGAAGCCGGCGTTGTTCACGAGCAGCTCCACGTCGACGTCTGCCGCGCGCACGGCCTCGGCGATGTCGGCCGCCGCGCGCGGGTCGGCGAGATCGGCCGGCACCACGAGGCACTCGACGCCGTGCGCCCGGCCGAGCTCGGCGGCGAGCGCGTCGAGCTCGGCCTTGCGGCGCGCGACGAGCACGAGGCCGAGGCCGTCTTTGGCGGCGAGGCGCGCGAGCTCGCGGCCGATGCCGGCCGAAGCGCCGGTGACGAGTGCGTAGGGCTTGGTCATGCAGCCCGCCTAACCCAGCCGCGCGGCGGCTGCGCCGGTGAATCGCGCCGCCCTTCAGGCGAGGTCGAAGAGCAGGAGCTCCGCGCCGCTCTTGGCCTCGATGCGCAGGCTCGCTTCGTCGCTGACCGCGAGGCCGTCGCCGGGCCCGAGCGCGACGCCGCCCGCGTCGAGCTCGCCCTTCACGACCTGGAGCCAGCCCCTGCGCCCAGGCGCGAAGGCGTGCTCGAGCACCTGCCCCGCCTCGAGCAGGGAGCCGTAGAGCGCGACGTCTTGGTGGACCCTGAGCGAGGCCTCGCGACCGTCGCGCGAGGCGAGCAGGCGCAGGCGGTTCTTGCGCTCCTCCGGCTCGAAGTAGCGCTGCTCGTAGCCCGGCTCGATCCCCGCGCGCTCGGGTTGGATCCAGATCTGCAGGAAGTGCACCGGCTCGGACTTCGAGCCGTTGTACTCGCTGTGGCGCACACCGGTGCCGGCGCTCATGCGCTGCAGCTCGCCCGGGCCGATCACCGAGCCGGTGCCGATGCTGTCGGCGTGCTCGAGCTTGCCGTCGATCACGTAGGAGAGGATCTCCATGTCGCGGTGGCCGTGCGTGGGGAAACCCGCGCCCGGCGCCACACGATCCTCGTTGATGACGCGCAGCTTGCCGAAGCCCATGTGGGCCGGGTCGTAGTAGTCGGAGAAGGAGAAGCTGTGGTGCGAGTCGAGCCAGCCGTGGTCGGCGTGGCCTCGGTCTACGGAGCGTCGGAGCTTGAGCATCGGTCCTCCTCGCGAGGCAGAACGCCATCGCGAGGAACAGCCTGCGACCGCGGAGGTGCTGACACAATCCGCCTCCGCGGACCTGAAGTGTTGCGCCCACGCAACGCTTGCGAAGGCGCCCGCCGTACGGAGCCGCCGAGTGAACGCGGCCTCAGCCGCCGGAGCGCGCGACCGTCCACAGGTGGTAATCGACGAGCTCCCCCTGCACGGGCTCGAGCCTGAGCGTCGCCTCGCTGGGGAGCCCCGCGGGCAGCTCGATGCCCACCTCCGTCCAGCCCTCTGCGGGCTCGACGGAGAGCTCTCCGACGATCGAGTCGCCGACGCTCACGCGCGTGCGGCTCGGGCGCGTGGCCGTCGTGCGCACGACGAGACGGCCTCCTCTGGGCGGCAGCCTGAGCGTGGCCGACTCGCTCTGCCCTTGGGGGATGATGCGCCCGGCGTCGAAGAGATCGCGCGAGGCGTCGGCCGGATCGGGCAGCACGCGCCACACGACGAAGCCCATGCGCGGCCGCGGGAAGACGTAGCCCTTGGCGCGCTCGCTGAGCAGATCGCCGACGTCGAGCTCGTCGACGACGAGCTCCCCCGGCTCGAGGCTGCGCGGGCGGCCGAGCAGCTCGAGGGGAGACCAATCGGCGCGGTAGAAGACCTTCGAGGCGCCGCCGCAGATGACGTTGCCCACGACGGGGAACTCGGTGAGGTACTCGCCGAAGACGATCGGCAGATCGCCCCACCAACCGGGGTAGATCGCCATCACGTCGGGCCGGTCGCGCGCAGGCAGGCGCTCGATGAGCTCGATGGAGGCGCCGAGCCCGTGACGCCCCGCGCGCGCGAAGGGGAAGTCGCGGTAGCCGCCGAGGCCGATGATGTCGATGCCGGGGACGTCGGAGGCGTAGAGCAGCGCGCCTGCGTCGCCGACGAGCACGCGGCGCACGCCCATGCGCCGGAGCTCGTGGCCGGCGCGCACGTGCTGGTCGAGGATGTTGCGGCTCGCGCGGGCGTAGAACCACACCTGGTCGCGCAGGCGCGGGATCTGGTGGTGCACGTAGAGCATCAGCGCGAGGCCGGCGAGCGCGAGGCGCCCTCCCCAGAAGAGCCGCGCGCGCAGCGTGACGCCGGGTTTGCTGAGCAGGGCGCCGACGCCCATCGCCGCGAGCACGAGCAGCCACGCGACGGCGCTCATCGTGTAGCGCTCGTTCTGCCAGCGCACCTGACCATTGAGCGCGACGACGGCCGACCACGCGAGGACCTGCGCCCAGAGCAGGAGCGCGTAGGCCCGGAGGCGCCGGTCGGCGAGCGGGACGAGCGCGAGCCCGGCGAGGATGTAGCCGTAGGGCAGCTTCTCGGAGAAGTGGTGGTGGAGGTTGCGCGCGAAGACGTAATGGAAATGGCCGAGCCAATCGTCCCATTTCGCTTCGGGCGGCATGTAGGGGTCGTTGAGCGCGAGCTTGGCGATCGCGCCGGCCTGCGACCACTCCCCGGTGTAGACGCGGTTCGCGACGAACAGCGCGGCGAGCGCGAGCACGCCGAAGAGGCCCACGGCGACGAGCACCCTCAGCGCGGTGGCGAGCCCCAGCCTGCGGCCGCGGTAGGCGAGGAAGACGCCGAAGCTCGCGAGGCAGACGGCCGACTCGGGGCGCACGAGCACGAAGAGCGCGCCGACGAGCCCGACGAGCCACGACGCACGCACGAGCTCGCGCGCCTGCCCGGCGCGCTGCTCGGCGCGCAGGGTCGCGAGCACCGCGAGGCCCCAGACGCCGAGGTGCATCGAGTTCTCCATGCCGCTCCACAGCGACCAGCCGAGCGCGCCCATCGAGAGCACCATCGGCGGCACGAGGTAGCGCGCCCAGGCGCCGAGCGGCGCGACGAGCCTCCCAGCGCCCCAGAAGAAGAGCAGGAGGAAGCCGAAGGCGACGAGCAGGCTCCACTCGACGAGCGCGAGCTCACGGAAGCCCACCCAGTAGCCGAAGGCGAGCACGAACGGATACGCGACGCTCGTATTGCCGCTCGAGTAGCCGTTGCCCTCGGACCACTGGAACGGGTAGCCACGCGCGGTGGAGCGCGCGTAGTCGAAGTGGATGAAGACGTCGTCGAGCGGCGCCGACCACACCCCGCCGGTCTGGTGGAGCATCGCGGCGACGAAGGCCGAGCCCTGCCAGACGACACAGAAGACGATCCACGCGGGATAGAGGCGCTCGTCGATGCGCGGCCAGTGCCGCAGCAGCCAGTGGGCGGCGAGCCGGGCGAAGGCCGCGACACCCGGCGGCGGTCGCTCGAGCTCGGGCCTTGGCGAGCGTGGCGCGCCGGGGTCGGCAGCTGTCGTACCCACGCCGGCTGTCTACCACGACGGGCCGATCGCAGGAGCGGCCACCTCGACGCGAGGACCGTGACCTGGGGCTTGCGAGCCTGAGCGCGCCCCGTATCGTCGACTGCACGATGGATCCCGTCCTGCGGCGCTTCTGCCTGCACCACCCCGAGATGCTGGTGCTGCCGATCGAAGAGCTCTCCCCCGCGGGCTGCTCGGCAGAGCTCGCGAGCCTGCTCGTCGACTCGGGCAAGCTGAGCCGCGCCTGGGTGGAGCGCTTCGACGCCTGCTTCGCGCGGTGGCACGAGCGTACGAGCGAGCTCTACGCACGCGCGCCCGAGAGCTGGACGGCGGCGCGCATCCAGCACGTGTGCGTGGTCCTCGAAGCCGAGCGCACGCGCCCCTACTACCAGCCGCTCGAGGGCGCCTCGTGGCTGCTCTACGCGAGCGACTTCGAGCCCGAGACGGGCTCGGTGGAGCTCGGCGCCTTCCTCTTCGCGCTGGCCGAGCGCGCCGGGCTCGTGAAGAAGCTCTCCGGCGCCGCGCTGCGCACGCTCTCGTGGTTCGTGGGCGCGAGCGACGAGGCGATCGAGGATTTTCGCGCGGGTGCGGCGCGCTCGGTGCGGCCCGACGCCGAGGCGCTGCGCCACCTCGCGGGCGCGCTCGAGACGGTGCGAGGCTTCGCCCACGACAGGCTCGCGCCGAGCGCCGAGGCGACCGGGCCGGCCTACGGGCGCGTCGACGGCACGGGGCTCGTGATCGAGAAGCGCCACATCCCGCGGATCAAGTCGATCATGGGCGCCTTCGACGAAGCGGGGGGGCAGGTCGTGGAGCGCTACTTCGAGGCCCAGGCTGCACGCAGCGGGCGCGCGCCGCGCGAGATCGCCGCGCTCGAGGCCTGGCTCGCCGAGAGCGTGCCGCCCTTGCTCGTGCTCGACGGCGAACGGCGTGCGCTCTGGGATCCGGAGCGCCCCGGAGACACGTCGGCGCTCGCACGGGCGCTCGAAGAGGCGGGGGACGCGCCGCTGGCGAGCCTCCATCGCGACCTCGCGCTCGTCGCCGAACGTACGCGCTCCTTTCTCGCGGTGCTCGACGAGCCCGATACGCTCGTGGTGCCCACGGACGCGCTCGAAGAGGCAGGCGGCGTGTACATCCACCCGCGCAAGCTCGTCGCCTACGCGCTCGAGCAGCCCGGGCTCGACACACGCGCCGAGGCCGCGCCGCCGATGCACCGTCTGCTGCTCGCCGCGCGCGTGATCCACGAGTGGGGCCACCTCGCCGTGGAGGCCGGGTACGTGCCGATCGCCGCCGGGCGAGCGGCCGAGAAGCAGCAGCGCTTCGAGGAGCTCAGGGCGACGCTCGACGCGATCACCTCGCTCGCACCCGAGGAGCTGCGGGAGGAGCTGCGCGAGGAGACCCGTCAGCGCGCTCGACAGGGCAAGCACCTGGCCGACCTCGTGCTCGACCGGGTCGACGACTACCGCGCGAACCTCTTGATGCAGCGGATCTGCGCGCCCGAGGAGACCGAGGCCTACCTGCGCAACAACGTGCGCGCGCTGCTCTTCGAGCCGGGTGGCCCCTACGTGCGGCTCGCGCGCTACGCCTACGAGTACCAGTACCTGCGCCTCGGCTGCATCGGCGACCCCTGGAGCTACTTCGTCGCGAGCACCTTCTTCGCCGAGCAGTACCTGCGCACGGGCATCGTGTCCGAGGCGCACGCACGCGAGCTGTTCGAGCGAGTCACGCGCCTCTTCGACTGCTACGCGGTCGACGAGCGGCGGGTGCTCACCGCGCCCCCTCGGACGCGTTGACCGGGAAGGCTCCGCGCCGCTATCGTCGTGCCCGTTTCGGCGGGGAGCCAGGTGGCTCCACGCGGCCCCAGCATCGGCGTGGGCTCCAGATCGAGGCGACGTGTGGGCGCGCCCGACAGGGCGCTCGTGCAGCGCGCCCGTAACACCTCAGCTCGGAACTTATGCGCTGGTACGTCGACATCTCCCCCTTGGGCGCGCGCAAGTCCGAGGGCGGCTCGAAGAGCGCAGGCGATCGCCACTGCGTCGAGGCCGCGCAGTGGCAGGAGGCGCTCAAGGTCGTGCGAGAGCGGAGGGGCGACCAGAGCTCGCTCGGCGACTTCGCGATCGAGCTGCTCGACGAGGGCTGCCGCGCGATCGACCCGGCCACGCGCACGCGCTACGTGGTGCACCGAGCCCCGGCGGATGCACCCGAGTCGCGAGGAGAGCCCCTGCCGAGCGCGGAGGAGCCGTCGAGCGCAGGGCCGTCGAGCGCGGCGCCGTCGGCGAAGCCGAGCAGTCGCGGGCGCGCGCGCCCCTCGAGCCGAGGTGGCCGGGCTGCCGAGGCGCGCACGAAGTCGAAGGGGCGCGTATCGATCCCCGACGACCCGGTGCCGCGTGGTCCGACGCTCGAGGCGGCTCCCGGCACGCACTCCCCTACCTTGCCTTCGCAGCCCGAGAGCGACCGTCGCCCGGCTGCGCGTCGCAGCTCCGTGCCGCCTGCGCCGGTGCCCGCACCGATGCAGGCCGAGACGGCCTTCGAGCGCATGGCCGGTGGCATCGCGGTCGCGCTGCCGAGCGAGGTGAACATCTCGCACGACGCGCCCACCGAGGTGCTCCCTCCGTTCAAGGTGGTCTTCCGGCGCTCCGAAGAGCCGACGCCCGCGGCGCCGATCACCTACCGCGAGCTCGCCTACGCCGTCGCCGAGGGCACCTCGGTGCGCGACGCGGAGTCGGTCGCGCGCGCGCAGCTCGAGGTGATCCAGAACGCGATCTCGGGCGCGCCGAAGGGCAAGTTCATCCAGCTTGCGGTCTTCGATCACGAGTTCAAGGGCAGGCCCTCGCGTCCGCCGCTCGTCACGCTGGCCTTCAAGGACTGGCGCGGCAGCGAGCCTACGATCGACTACCCTGCCGATCGCACGACCACCTCGGCGGTCGCCAAGGCGCCCGGCGCCGGCGAAGTGAGAGCGCCGGAGTCGCTGCGCGCGCCGCAGCCGACGCTCGGCGGCGACGCGGGCGCGCCGCCGGCGAAGGCGCTCGAGGTCACGATCGTCGAGCCCGCGCCGGGCCTCGCCGAGCAGGCGCGGCGGCTGAGCGCCTCGGCGGAGCGAGGCGCGGAGGCGCGCAGCGACGCCACGACGAGCGCGGAGCGCACGAGCCGAGAGCCTGACGACACGAAGGCCGAAGCCGTGCAGGCCGACGTGGAGGCCGAGCCCGGCACGCGTGACGAGGCAGCGCCGGTGACCGAGCCGAGCGCGATCGCCATGGCGCCCGTGATGTCGGTCGGCGATGGCCCGGCCGTCGTCGCGACCCCCGAGGCGCGCCACGCTTCGACCGCTCCCCCCGCGCGCACGAGCACGCCTCCGCCCGCCGTCGAGGTGGCGCGTGTGGTGCCGATGCCCACGCCCTCGGAGCTGCGCCGCGAGGCCCACGAGATGGCCGGCGACGACGAGGCCACCGTCGTGCAGGAGCCCTCGGCGCGGGCCTCCGCTCCGCCTCCTGCTCCGGCGCCGACCGCCTCCGCTCCGCCTCCTGCTCCGGCGCCGACCGCCTCCGCTCCGCCTCCTGCTC
>CALKVW010000066.1 GCA_938004785.1 uncultured Polyangiaceae bacterium | reverse complement strand
GTGGTCGGCTCGTGGCGCGGGCGACGCTCACCGACTTCGCGCTCGCTCGAGCGGCGTGAGCGCCGACCCGAGCTCGTCTCGCCTTCTTCGAAGGGGCGCGGCGCCTTGGCGCGGCGCGCAGCGCTCGCCTCGTCGACCGCCGTGGGGCGTGCGCCGAGGTACTCGCGCAACATGCCCGCCACGATGCGCTCGGCGTCGTCGTGCGACAGCAGACGGCGCGCGAGCGCGCGGTCGTCCGGGTGCTGGCCCTTCGCGACGAAGCCCTCGGCGAGCATGCCGACGAGGTCGGCCTCGGCGCGGCTCTTGAGCTCGCCTTGGCTCGGGATCTGCCGCTCGATCGGCTTGATCTTGTAGGTGAGGCGGAGCAGGTAGAGCCCGCCGATCGACTGCGGCGTGATGAGCGAGATCGCGGTGCCCGTACGACCGGCGCGGCCCGTGCGGCCCGTGCGGTGCACGTAGGTCTCCGCGTCCTGCGGGAAGTCGTAGTTGATGACGTGCGTGAGGTGGGAGATGTCGATGCCGCGCGCGGCGACGTCGGTCGCGACGAGGAAGCGCAGCTTGCCGCTGCGCGTCGCGGTCATCACGCGCTCGCGCTCGGTCTGCGCGAGATCTCCATTGAGCCAGTCGGCGTCGAAGCCACGCTGCTGCAGCGCGGAGGCGACCGTCTCCGTCTCGTCCTTCGTGTTGCAGAAGATGACGGCGCTCTCAGGGTTCTCGACCTCGAGGATGCGGACGAGCGTGCCGACCTTGTCGCTCGTGACCATGTAGACGTAGTGCTGGATCGACAGTGCGCCGACGTGATCGCCCGAGAGGGTGACGAACTCCGGATCCTTGAGCCGGTTCTTCGCCATGCGCTCGATGTCGGGCGGCAGGGTGGCGGAGAAGAGCAGGGTCTGCCGCGTGGGCGGCAAGGACTCGAGGATCGCCGTGAGCTCGCGCTCGAAGCCCATCGAGAGCATCTCGTCGGCCTCGTCGAGCACGAGCATGCGGATGCCCTTGGTCGGCAAGGTGCCGCGGCGGATGTGATCGAGCACGCGGCCAGGGGTGCCGACCACGACCTGCGCGCCCTCGGCGATCGCGTCGATCTGCCGCTGCATCGGGGCGCCGCCGTAGATGGCGATGAGCTTCGTGCCCTTGTGGCGCGACAGCCGCTCGATCTCGCCCGAGACCTGCACGGCGAGCTCACGCGTCGGACAGAGCACGAGCACCTGCACCTCGGCTTGCGACCGGCGCACGATGTGGTCGATGATCGGCAGCCCGAAGGAGGCCGTCTTGCCGGTGCCCGTGCGCGCCTGCACGACCGCGTCCTTGCCGCGGGTCGCCGGCTCCCACACCGAGAGCTGCACCGGCGTCGGGTGGGTGTAGCCGATCTCGTCGACCGCTTGGCGCAGCTCCTTGGAGAGCGGGAGCGCGTCGAACGTGGGGGGCGGCGGCGGCTCGGGGGCTGTGACGGGGGTGGCTTCGGCGGTCAAGGTTCGTCTCGCTGTCGGGGTGATCGCTGCCCCCGGTGGGTCGGGTGGAGCGGGGCTGGCTGGGCGCCTCGAGGTCGAATGCCGAAGCCGATGGGGTCGGGGGCTCGGGCTGGGTCGGGCGCGCTCAGGGTGGAGTCGTTCGTGGGAGGGCCGCCGTGCTCCGAGGGTCGGGGTGGGGCGGTGCGCCGCTCGCCGGAGACGGACTGATCGCCGGAGGCGGGCTCTGCGCTGGAGACAGACCGTGCGCAGGAGATGGAGAGTCGGGGTGGGGAGGCCGCTCTCCGGCGCTTCGGCCGAGGGACGAAGCCACCTGTCTGCGGAGCGCGGCGAGGCTCGAGGCCTCCCGGCGCACCGCGTGCTCCTCCGCATAGCGGAGCCGTTCGAGCGCGTCGAGACTGCGCCGCTCGGATTCGACGGTGCTGCAGAGCACGCGCGTGCCTTCGAGCTCGCTCCACTCCGGGTCGAGCGCGCCGCGGAACCGCCTCAGCGCCTCGTCGGCGTCGTCGTCTCCTTGGGCGGCGACCACCGCACGCGCGAGCGCGTCGTGCAGGGCGAGCTGCCCCTCGCGACAGCTCGACCAACGCGGAGGGGTGGCGTCGGGGTAGAGCACCACCTTCACGATCGGCCCCGTCGCTCCGACGACCCACACGCAGACGAACGAGAGGAAGAGCAGCGCCACGATGCGCCGACCGAGGCGCTGTCCACGCGTCGGTGCCGGTGGGGCGGCCTCGGCGCGGTCCGCCTGCTGCGGTGAGCCGGGCTCGCGCGAGGGGTCTGGGTGGGGCGTCTCTTCGCTGGTCACGTCGGGGCGGGTCGAGCTCGCGGGCCGTTCGCACGCGCGAGCCCGGCGTTAGCACGGCTCGAACCCGCCGAGTATCGTAGTCTCCCGACCGTGCTCGGGGCGCCCACGCTCTCCTCGCCCCGCCATGGAACGGGACCGCGCCTCGCCGGGCTCTCATGCGCGCTCGCCGCCTGCGCGCTCTCCGCCGAGCTCCGCGCCGAGCCGATCCCCACGAACGACTACGCGATCGACGTGTACCAGGGTCCGGTGCTCGCGCCGCTTCGGGTCAGCGCGCTCGGCGGGGCCTACGCGGGCTACGCGGAGGGCATCGCCGGCATCGTGGCCAACGCCGCCGCGCCCGCGGTGCGCGACCCCTACAGCGTCGACGACTTCGACTGGGACCTCTCCGCGTCGCTCTCGATCCCCCTACAGCTCTTCGAGAACGACGACTTCGACAACAACGGCGACGTCGACGCGGACTACTCGAGCTTCGTCTACCTGAGCCTCGGGGGCATGCTGCAGAAAGGGCCGTTCGGGCTCGGCGTGGAGGCGGCCCTGCAGCGCTACTCCCTCGAGGCCTCGGGCGGCACCACCGAGGTCTGGCTCGGGCGCTACCACCTGCTCGGCGCGGTGGGGCTGGCCGAGCACGCGGTCTCCATCGGGGCAGGCGCGCGCCTCGTCACCATGGGGCTCAGCACGCCGGAGGCCGAGCTCAGCTGGGTCGGCGCGGCGCCGGAGCTCGGGCTGCTGCTGCGTCCGAACGACATGCCGTTTCGTTTCGGCTTCACCTATCGCTTTCCCGTACACGCGGGCGGGGTGGGCGCGGCCGCCCAGGGCCCCGTGGACGGGCTCGCGCGCGAGGGCGAGCTCGTGCTGCCCGACGAGGTCGTGCTTCCGTGGGAGCTCGAGGCCGGAGTGGCGATCCAGGCCGGACCGCGACCGCTCAACCCCAGCTTCGAGAGCGGTCCGCCAGGGGAGTCCCCGGAGGCGCGCGCCGAGCGCAAGCGGAGGGCGCGCTCGCTGCCTCGATCGAAGCTCACGCTGCTCGCCTCCGTGCTGGTGAGCGGCCCGGTCGAGCGCGGCGTGCGTCTCGAGCAGTTCCTCGCCCAGCCCGACCCGAGCGTCTCGCCGGCGGGGGTCGTCGGCAGCTCGGGCGCGAGCATCAACTTCTCGCCCCGCTTCGGCATCGAGACCGAGCCGCTCGCGAACCTGCTCGCGGTGCGCGCAGGCAGCTACTACGAGCCCAACCGCTCCGGCGGCGTAGGGCGGCAGCACTTCACCTTCGGCGGGGAGCTGCGAGTCGTGCCCTTCGACTGGTTCGGCCTCGTCGAGGAGGTCGACTACTCACTCGAGCTCGGGCTCGATCTCGCGCCGCGCTACGAGAGCGTCAGCGCATCCATCGGCGTCTGGCGCTGAGCTCGCCCAGCGATGCCTGCGCTCGCAGCTCAGTTGAGGGTGCCGGGTGGGCTGTCGTCGTGTCGTGGCTCGAGGAAGGTCGCGGTGACCTCACGCTCGAGCGCACCGAGCAGCTCGGGCAGCAGGGCCTCCGCGTGACCAGCCTGCCTCGCGACGTTGAGCGCGTAGATGAACACGCGCGTGGCTCGTGAGGGGCGGTCGAGATCCTGCGCGCTCTCGTCGGCCTCGAGGCCGTCGAGCAGGACGAGCGCGCGCGGGTCGACGCCGTCGGCGACGAGCTCCACCCCTGGCACGTCGCTGATGAAGACGTCGGCCCCGTCGACGTATTTGCGCAGCACCGGGTGCAGATCCGAGAGGGCTTGCGCAGCGGTGGCCTCCCAGCCGCCGCGCTCGGGAGCCCAGGGCGGCATGCCCTGCACCAGATCGAGCTCCCGCGAGCGTAGGAAGGACACCGTCGCCGGCCGCTCCTCGCCGAGCTCGTCCTGGATGAGCCCGAGGTAGTAGTGGGCGTCGCCGTGGCGTGGGTCCTTGCTGACGGCGTCTTCGACGAGCATCTTCGCTCGGTCGACCTCGCCCATCTCGTAGAGGGCGCGGCCGACCAGGAAGGTGTGGCTCGGGTTCACGTAGGGCCCCTCCGGGATCTCCGTGAGGACCTTCTTGGCCGCCGCGCGGTCGCCCTTGCCCATGAGCGCGTCGAACTTGAGCAGCAAGGCGTCGACGAGCTCTTCGTCGACCTCGGCCAGCTCGATGGCCTGGTCGCACATCTCGAGCGCCCGGTCGTAGTCGCCGAGCGGGCTGATGTAGACCTCGGCCGCGTTGAGCATCGCCTCGAGGTAGGTGTCGTCGAGCGCGATCGC
>CALKVW010000065.1 GCA_938004785.1 uncultured Polyangiaceae bacterium | reverse complement strand
GCCTGCGCCCGTCGAACCCCCGCCCGCCCAGCCCGAGCCTCCCACGCCCGAGCGGACGGAGCCCCCGCCCGCACCGGAGCCGCCTCCGAGCGCCGGGGCCGCTGCGAAGGCCGAGGTCGACGCCAAGGCCCAAGGCGCCGAGACACGCGCCGACGGGCGCCCGAGCCAGCACGAGGGGCGCTTCGAGTTCGGCTCCTACGGCCGCATGATCGTGGCGACCGACGCACGCGGCGGGCCCGGTCGCGACGCCGATATCGCGATGCGCGGCACACGCATGGACGAGTCGAACTACGTCGAGCTCGAGCTGCGCCGCGAAGATTGGTTTCCGCAGACGAGCACCGACACGAAGGTCGTCGCGACGCTCGCGATCGTGAACCCGATCTTCCACTACGACGCCGACTTCGACGTGCAGATGGCGGTGCGCAACCTCTTCTTCGAAGAGCAGAACCTCGGCCTCGAGGGCCTCTCCGCCTGGGTCGGCTCGCGCATGGTCCGCGGCGACGACCTCTACCTGCTCGACTTCTGGCCGCTCGACAACCTCAATACGCTCGGCGCGGGCGCCAGCTACCGCCACGAGGCCGGCACCGGCGTGCAGCTGCACATGGGCGTGACGCAGCCGGACTCGCCCTTCTTCCGGCAGACCGTGGTTCGGCCCGCGCCGCTGAACCAGTTCGGCGCGGTGCCCGTCGAGCTGCTCGACAGGCAGAAGTTCATCGGCAGCCTCAAGCTCGTGCACAACCAGCGCTTCGGCGACCGGTCGAAGCCCGGTCCGGGCATCAAGGGCATCCTCTATGGCGAGGGTCACGCGCTGCCCGCCGGCACGCGCGAGCCCCGCGCGGGCGAGCTCGAGCAGCTGCCCTCCGACGGCGGCTTCGTCGTGGGCGCACAGTTCACCGGCTACACCGGCGAGCGCGACTCCTTCTTCCACGCCTACTTCCGCTATGCGAGCGGGCTCGCCGCCTATGGGCAGTTCGCCACGCCGGGGCAGCTCACGCTCGACAAGACGACCGAAGGTGCCCACGAGATCCTCGCGGCGCTCGGCGGCAACTTCGAGGCCGGCATGTTCGGCGTCATGCTCGGCAGCTACGTGCGCAGCTTCCGTGACGCGAGCGAGCGGCTCAACTTCGAGGACGTGGACGAGGCCGTGGTGCTCGTGCGGCCGACGCTCTTCATCGCGAAGATGGCCGGCATCTCGCTCGAGGGCGCCTTCGAGCTGGTGCAGCGCGGCGTCATCACGACGCCTCCCGGCGCGGAGGATCCGGCGAACGCCTTCCCAGAGGGGCCGATGGTCGCGCGCATGTGGCGCATCGGCGTGATGCCCTACCTCTCACCCGCGGGCGACGGTCATTTCGTGCGCCCGCAGATCCGCCTCATCTACAACGTCGCCTTCCGCGACCCGGAGGCGCAGGCGCTCTACGCCCCCGATCACCCCTTCTCGCGACGGGAGGTCGAGCACTTCCTCGGCCTCGGCGCAGAGTGGTGGTTCAACTCCACGTCGTACGGGTGGTGACATGAAGCTAGTAGCAGCAAACGACCGGAACACGACCCACCTCGCCAAGAAGAGCTGGCTCGCGAGGCTCGCGCGCGCCTCGATGCTCGCGGGCCTGCTCGGCGGCGCCATCGCCACGCAGATGGGCGGTTGCATGTCCTTCGACGAGGGGCTCGAGGGGGAGATCCTCCTCTCGACCCAGGTCGTCGATTGGCGCGACGAGGTCATCTACCAGGTGCTCGTCGATCGCTTCGCCGACGGCGACCAGGGCAACAACTTCGGCGTCAACCGAAGCGCCATGGGCAAGTACCACGGCGGCGACTGGAAGGGCCTCGAGGAGCAGCTCGACTATCTCGAGGAGCTCGGGGTCACGACGCTGTGGATCTCGCCGATCGTGAAGAACGTCGACACCGATGCGGGCTTCGACGGCTACCACGGCTATTGGGCGCAGGACCTCACCGAGCTCAACCCCCATTTCGGCGATCTCGCCGATCTTCGCAGCCTCGTCTTCGCAGCGCACGAGCGCAAGATGAAGGTGATCGTCGACATCGTCACGAACCACCTGGGCCAGCTCTTCTATTACGACATCAACATGAACGGCGAGCCCGACGACCGCGTCGGGGGCAACGGCACCACGAGCGAGGTCGTGCACATCAACGAATACGACCCCGACTTCGACCCGCGCGGTGTGCAGGCCTTCACCTCGCTCGGCGAAGCGGGGCCGGCGCCGATCATCTTCGTGGTCGACCCGCCCACGAACCACATGCCGCCCAAGCCCGAGGTCTTCCAGAACCCGCGGGCCTTCAACCGCAAGGGCCGCACCTACGATTTCGACGACCCCGCGCAGCTCGTGCAGGGCGATTTCCCCGGCGGCTTGAAGGACGTCGACACCCGCCTCTGCGGCCCACGCGACGGCCTCGCCGTGAAGGAGGCGATGGTCGAGTCCTATGCGCGCTGGGTCGAGCTCACCGACATCGACGGCTTCCGCATCGACACGGTCAAACACGTCGAGGACGAGTTCTGGCGCTACTTCACGCAGAAGCTCAGGCAGCGCCTCGACGCCAAGGGCAAGAAGAAGTTCCTCATGTTCGGCGAGGTCTTCGACGGCCGCGACGAGCTCAATGGCCGCTACACGAAGACCGACCTGCCGCCGGAGGACGTGCTCGCCTACGAGAACCAGTGCGTGAGCGACGGCCGGCCGCTCAATGGCGACCAGCTCGACAGCGTCTTCTACTTCCCGCAGCACTTCCAGGCGATCCGCGACGTCTTCCAGGCAGGGCAATCCACGCAGCGCATCCAAGCGCTTTGGGAGCAGCGCCCGACCACCTGGGGCACGGGCATCCCCGAGCTCGGCGTGGGCGTGGCGCCGGCGTCGATGCCGATCAACTTCATCGACAACCACGACGTGCCGCGCTTCCTGTGGGACGCGACGGGCGCGAACCGCGAGCAGCTGCACCTCGCGGTCACGTTCATCTACACGGCGCAGGGCATCCCCTGCGTGTACTACGGCACCGAGCAGGAGTTCCGAGGCGGCAACGACCCCTCGAACCGCGAGGACCTCTGGCCCACGGGTTTTCCCACCGACGGCCCGACCTTCAAGCACATCCAGCGGGTCTCGGCGATTCGCAGGCAGTCGGCGGCCCTGCGGCGCGGCGACGTCTTCGTCACCTGGGCGAGCGAGCGCCAGGCCGACGAAGAGGACGCGGGCATCTTCGCCTTCGAGCGCCGCGGCGGCGACGCGGGCGACGACTACGCGCTCGTCGTCTTCAACGCGCACCGCGAGAAGGAGAGCTCCACGCGCTTCGAGAACGTCGCCATGCAGGTGGCCGCGCCTCCGGGCACGGTGCTGCGCGACGCGCTCGGCTCGGGCGTCGAGGTCACGGTCGGCCCGGGGGGCGAGGCGCTGGTCACCCTGCCGTCGCTGCGCGGCGTGATCCTCGTGCGCTGACCTGTCGTGCGCACCGGACCACGGCGCGGCGGCGAGGTCGGTGGCCTCAGGGAGAGCTCGCGGCGTCGTCGCGGCCGGCGAGCTCTTCGCTCTCTTCGTCCTCTTCCTTCTTCGGGCACTTCTCGCCGGTGTGCCCCTTCTCGCCCTCCGGGATCTTGCAGGGGTGGACCTCGACCACGCGAGGCCGCGCCTTGTAGCGGATGCGGCGCTTCTCCTCGCGTTTCTCGCCGTCGGGCAGGTGCACCGTGCGTGCGACGTCGACGCTGAAGCCGTTCTGTCCTGGCTCCTTGACCTTCTCCTTCTCGGGATCGCGGTCGGGGTTCGGCAGGTACTCGATCTTCGGATCGGTGTAGTCGAAGGGGCGTGAGACCTTGCGGTCGACCCTGCGGCCGCCGTTGTCACCGAAGAGCTTCACCCGGATGAAGGTCTCGCCGTACTCGCAGCGGACGAGCACGGCCGAGGGGGTGTCGTTGTAGAAGACGAGGTCGGGGCTCGGGAAGGAGAGCGTCGCTTCGATGCCCATCGGATAGCGGTGGAAGTAGAAGCTGTGCGGCTGCCGCTCCTTCACCACGTAGCCGCCGTCGAAGAGCGCGTTGAACATGGTCGTCGCGAACTGGGACACGCCGCCTCCAGGGGTGTCGACCATCTCGCCGTCGCCGATGCTCGGCGCGAGCACGAAGCCACGCGCGAGCGTGCGCGGGCCGACCACCTGGTTGACGCTGAGCGTCTGGCCGCGCTTCACGATCATGCCGTCGAGCATGCTCGCGATGCGGTGGATGTTCTTCACCCTCGGCTGACAGCAAGGGTGATGCGTCGTGTACTGCGACACGAGCCCCTTGATGCCGAGCGCTTCGGCCTCTTCGGTGGTGAACTGTGGGGGCGCCTCGCGATCGACCGGCAGGAGGCCGCTGCGCTCGGGGGACTCGGCGGCTCGCCAGAGCGCCTCGACGAGGCGCGCGGAGTCGACCCGTGTGCCAGGCCGGCTGGGGACGATCGTGACGCGGTCCTGCGCGTCGATGTCGAAGCGCGCGTCGCGGGCGGCGTCGTAGAGCTGGGCCACGACAGGAGCGAGCTTCTTCTTCACCTCGGCGTCGTCGAGCGCGACGAGCAGGCGAGGCTCGGGGCCCTGCACGATCTCGGTGCGGAACGCGGCGAGCAGATTCGCCTTGCTGAACTCGACGGTGATCGTCTCGGGCCGCTTGGGGAGCGGCGCGCGCGCGACCTCCTCCTCGACCATGCGCTTGCCCTTGCGGCGCATGCGGCTCTTCGACTTCGGTAGCCGAAAAGAGGCGCGTTTCGCCTCCTCCTTCTCTCGGGCCTTCGCCTCGGCGATCTCCTTGTCGGCGAGCTCGAGCTCCTCGGGCGTGGGCTCGTGGCGCAGCACGATCGGACCGGCCAGGATCGAACGCGCGCGCAGGAGCGCGGCCTCGACGGCGGCGGCGTCGAGCGCGGGCTCGACCTCGACGAGCGGCACGTCGACAGGGCCGAGCTCACCGCGCGCGAGCACCTCCGAGAGCCGCGTCGCGAGCAGATCCCGATCGACCCGGCGGCCTTTCTTCGGCAGCACGGCGACGGGCTCGCCGCCGTGGAGCTCGAGGCCGCCGTCGACGGGCATCGCGCCCTCGAGCACCGACTCGCAGCTCTTGCCGAGCTCGTCGACGCTCGAGGGGTCGAGCCTCACGGCCAGCGCGACGTCGTGGCGTCTGCGCCCGAGCGCCTCGAGCGTCGACGAGCTCGGCGAGGGTCGCGTCGACGTCGAGCGCGACGCCGGCCTCCGCCGAGGCGACACGCAGCTCGCGCCCGTCGACCACGAGGCGCAGCTCCCGCGACGAGAAGCTCGCCGCGAGCTGCTCGAGCCTCGCGCGGGCGTCGCGCTCGTCGAGCCCGCCGAGCTCGAGGCCGCCGACCACCACGCCGGCGGCGATGTGGGCGTCGTCGAGCGAGCTCGACATCGTCACGCCGACGGCGCCCGCACCGAGCGCGAGCGCCAGCACGACGAGCCCGCGCAGGTAGAGCGCGCTGCCCGCCCCCCGCCCGCTCGACGCCCTCGACTCCGCTTCGGCCTCCGACGCCATCGCCCGCTGGGCTTAGCATGGCGCGAGCAAGAGGGCGCCGCGCAGCGGCCCCGTTGACGGGCCGGGAGCGCTGATTAGCTTCCTCGATGCCCGGGAGGCCACGCAAACCGCATGGGGGCGGCGCGGGCCGAGCCGGGCAGAGTCTCAGCCGCGCCGAGGGCCTGGCTGCTGCGTCTGGAGGTTCGTCATGTCGTCTCTCATCCGCCGCTTCGATCCCTTCGCCGAGATGTCCCGCATTCAGGACGAGATGGGTGGCCTGTTCGGCGGCGACGCGCGCCGCTCGGGCTTCACGCCCGCGGTCGACATCTTCGAAGACAAGGAGGGCTTCCACGTGAAGGCCGAGCTGCCCGGGGTGAAGCCCGAGGAGGTGCACGTGAACGTGGAGAACAACATGCTCACGCTGCGCGGCGAACGGAAGCTCGAGAAGGAGGACAAACGCGACGGCTACCACCGCATCGAGCGCGCTTACGGCTCCTTCCAGCGCTCCTTCGTGCTGCCCAACAGCGCCGACGCCGAGAAGGTGCACGCCGAGATGAAGGACGGCGTGCTCGCCGTGCTCATCCCCAAGAAGGCCACGGCGCAGCCTCGCCGCGTCGAGGTCAAGTCGTCCTGAGCTCGGGCGAGGCGCTCAAGCCTCGCCCTCGCCCGAGGTGAGCGCGTCGCGCCAGCGCTCGAGGCCCCGCACGATCGGGTCGTCCTCCGGGAGCTCGCGGCGCGCGATCGCCAAGGCGCGCTCGTAGTAGCCGAGCGCGAAGACGAGCCTGCCTGCGCGGTGCTCGAGGCGTGCGAGTCGGCTCAGCGTGGGGCGCAGCGAAGCGTGATCGTCGCCGAGTCGCTTCGCGCGCAGCGAGAGCGCGCGCTCGTAGAGCCGACGCGCTTCGTCGAGCTCGCCGCGCTCGTCGCGCACCACGCCCAGGTTGTGGTGCGCCGACTCGGCGAGCTCTCGGCCGGCGGCGTCGCTCGCGTCACGCGTGCCGCGCACGACCTCGTCGAGCAGGCTCGCCGCGTCGGCGAGCGCCTCCGCACCCGCGCCTTGGTCGAGCGGCCGGCAGGTCGCGAGGTTGTAGGCGGACTCGAGCGCCGCCCTCGCTTCGGCCGCACCGAGAGAGCGCCGGATCGCCAGGGCCTCGGAGAGCTCGATGGCGGCTTGCTCGCGGCGCTCCGTGCGCGCGAGCAGGAGGCCGAGGCGGTTCTTGGCCGCGGCGACGGCGCGTCGATCGCCCGCGCCGAGGGCGGCGTCGGCGTAGGCACGCAGGGCTTGCTCGAGCGCGTCGCCCTCCGCCGCGCCGAGGTGCATGGCCGCGCGGCGCTCCTCGATGGCCGCGAGCGTCTCGAGGAAGCGGTGGGCGGGTGGCTCGCTCCGGGCACCGTGCCGCGCGGCGAGCGCGGAGCCCTGTCGGCCGTGCGCTTCGGCGCGCTCGAGCTCTCCACCAGCGAGCGCGGCCGACGCGGCCGCGTAGTGGGCGACGAGCAGCTCTTCGGCGCCTTCGCCGTAGCCACGGATGCCGTCACCCAGGCCCTGCTCGAGCGTCGCGAGCGCCTCGGTGTGCCGGCCGGCCGCGAGCTCGGAGGTGGCCCGGTCGAGCGCGGCCTCGTAGCGGCGTCGCGCCCCGGAACCGAACAGCTTGCGCCAGAGCTCAGGCACGCGCGCCGAGGTACGTGAGCGTCACTCGGGGCAGGTGTACTGGGGCGGGCAGGACTCGGCGACCTCGACGTCCTCGCCGCAGTCCTGGTACGCGGCGACGCACTCGTCGTAGGTGACGTCGTTGAAGCAGGCCTCGGCGCCCCGGGCGGCCCGCTCCTGATCGCAGCGCGCGATGGCCTCTTCCTCGGAGAAGCCCCCGCAGGCGGCGCCGAAGACGAGCGAGGTGGCGGCGAGGAGCGTGAGGGAAGCGCGGGCGAAGGAGAACGAGCGAGCCATGACGGACCTCCTGGGAAGCACCCGGGCTGGTGCCGAGCGCGTCGATCGCCCGAGGAACTAGCACAGACCGAGCGAGGACTGGGCACGAGCTTGGCGGGCTTGGAGGAAGCTTGAACCCGCCTGCTCGGTCCGTCGCGCGGTGCAGGGCTGGGCAGAGCCGCCATGCCGCGCCGAATCGGGGGCGTAGACCTGCTTTGGGCCTTGCCCGCACCCCACAATTGGGGGATTCGTGGAGACACCACCCACGTGGGGGATGCCTCGGCGTCCAGGCGGGCTGGTTCCAGCTGGGAGTACTCATGCGAACGAATGCTTGGAAGGTGCTGCTCGGGTCCCTCGCGATCGGCGCGATGGCGGCCTCGGGTTCTGGCTGCGCGACCTCGGTGGACACCGACGGGAGCGGTGGTGGCGGTGGCGACGAGCCGACGAGCACCACGACCACGTCGACCACCACCACGTCGACCACGACCACGACGTCGACCACCACCACGACCACGAGCAGCAGCTCGGGCGGTGGCGAGGGTGGGGCGGGCGGCGGCGGCGGTGGCGCAGGCGGCGGTGGTGGTGGCGCGCTCGAGGGCGACCAGTGCGCCGACGCGATCGAGATCGTCGACGGTCTCACGCTCACCGGCACCGACTTCACGCAGTACGCGAACGACTACGCCTTCACCGACCCGTCCTGCGCGAGCTTCAACTTCGCCTACCAGCGCCCCGACGTCGTCTTCGTGCGTGATTTGCAGGCCGGTGACACGGTGCAGCTCACCGAGCACGGCACGCTCGACGTCATCATCCACGCCGTGAGCGGCACCTGCGGCGCCGCAGCCTGCTCCGCCTCGATCTCCGACCAGACGGCCGCGCAGCAGCAGTCGACGGGCCTCATTTACACCGCGACCCAGGCCGAGACGGTCTACTTCTTCGTCGAGTCGCTCTACGGCCTCCCGAACGAGTCGGTCGTCGACATCACGACGCAGACCTTCGACATCCGCTTCGACCTCGTGAGCTGCGGCGACGGCACCGTCTCGGCGGCGACCGAGGGCTGCGACGACGGCAACAACGTGAGCGGCGACGGCTGCTCGTCGACCTGCACCGTCGAAGCGGGCTACCTCTGCACCGGCGCGCCCTCGGTCTGCACCGAATTCCCGAGCTGCGCGGCGCCCATCGTGGTGACCGACGACTTCACCTACACCGGCGCGAACATCTACGGCTTCCCCAACAGCCACACCTTCGGCGGGACGGGCTGCTCCGGCGGCGCCACCGCGCGTCCGGACATCACCTTCGAGGTGCAGCTCGGCGCGGGCGATTCGGTGCGCGTGAACGAGTTCAACAACTCGCTCGATGCGTTGATCCACCTCCAGACGGGCACCTGCGGTTCGACGACCGCCTGCGCGGCGTCGATCGACTTCAGCGAGGACACCACCGGCCTGTTCTACACGTCCCCGACCGCGCAGAGCGTGTACGTCTTCCTCGAGCCGTACTCCGCCACCTCTTCGAG
This sequence comes from uncultured Polyangiaceae bacterium, assembly GCA_938004785.1. GTDB lineage: Bacteria > Myxococcota_A > Polyangia > Polyangiales > Polyangiaceae > CALKVW01. The sequence goes on along the minus strand of CALKVW010000065.1, from coordinate 30,828 downwards.
CACCTCCTTCGACATCCGCTTCGACTTCATCCGCTGCGGCGACGGCATGCGCGAGGGCACTGAGGGCTGCGACGACGGCAACAAGATCGCGGGCGACGGCTGCTCGGCGACCTGCACCGTGGAGAACGGGTTCATCTGCAACCAGGCGAGCCCCTCCGTGTGCGGCCCGGTCCCGCCGGCCGACTGCACCGCGCCGATCGTCGCCGGCGACAACTTCAACTACGTCGGCAACAACATCGCCAACTTCGGCCACGCGTACTTCTACTCGGGCGCAGGCTGCGTGAACCCGACGGGTACCCTGCCGCGCCCCGAGATCGTCTTCTCGGTCGACCTCATGGCCGGTCAGCGCCTCACGGTCACCGAGCACGGCACGCTCGACACCATGCTCCACCTGCAGACGGGCAGCTGCGGCGGTACCACCTGCCAGGCTTCGACCACCACCGACCTCACCGGCATCAGCTACACCGCCACCAGCACCGAGACGGTCTACGTGGTCATGGAGGCTGACTCGCACACGCCGAGCGCCGCCTCCACCTTCGACGTGCGCTTCGACATCACCCAGTGCGGTGATGGTGTGCGCGAGGGCACGGAGGCCTGCGACGACGGTAACACGACCTTCGACGATGGTTGCTCCTCGTCGTGCCAGGTCGAGTCCGGCTGGTACTGCTCGGGCAGCCCTTCGGTGTGCACCATCCTTCCGGCCGGGACCTGCGGCGACCCCGTCATCATCACGCACGGGCTCGCGTTCTCGCAGGCTTCGCTCCAGCCTTGGGGCGACGACTACACGTTCAGCGGCTCCGGTTGCGTGTCGAACACCACGACCGGCCGGCCCGACCTGACGTTCCGTGCCGACCTACAGCCCGGTCAGACCTTGCGCGCGCGACAGACCGGCGTGCTCGACGGCCTCATCCACCTCCAGGTGGGCAGCTGCGGCGGAAACGCATGCGCACAGTCGACGGATTTCGACACCACCGGAGTGAGCTACACGGCGATGCAGGCAGAGTCGGTCTTCGTCCATCTCGAGCCTTGGACCTCGGGGAGCACGTCGGCGTCGACGATGAGCTTCGAGATCTTCCAGTGCGGCGATGGCGCCGTCGGGGGTACGGAGGCCTGCGACGACGGCAACATGATGGCAGGCGACGGCTGCTCGGCGACTTGCACCGTGGAGAGCGGCTTCATCTGCGCAGGTAGCCCCTCGACCTGCGGCCCGGAGGCCAACTGGGGTCAGATCGCGCTCGCAGGCTGCACCGGTACGATCGTCACCACGGCGGCGATGGGCGTGCCGGTCGCGATCCCCGACAGCAACTCGACCGGTGTGACGGTCAACATCCCGGTCTCCGCGATGGGGACGGTGCAGGGCACGGCGGTGCGCTTCAGCGCGACGCACACCTTCGTGGGAGATCTCGGCATCTATCTCCGGAACCCAGCGGGAGCGCCCAGCGCGACCGGGCTCGACCTGTCGAGCGGCAACGGCAGCACGGGCGACAACTACACGAACACGATCTTCTCAGACGCCGCCGCGGTGGCGATCACGGCCGGCACCGCGCCCTTCACCGGGCTGTTCCGACCCGAGCAAGCGCTGAGTGTCTTCAACGGTTCGGCTGCGAACGGGACCTGGACCCTGCGTGTCGCCGACACCTCGGCCATCGACACCGGTACGGTGACCTCGGCCGAGCTCGCGCTCTGCGTCGTGCCCTGAGCTGAGTCACACCTCGCCTCCGCGAGCGCTCGAGCGCCGCGCCGCCCTCCGGGGCAGCGCGGCGTTCGCGCTTCCATCGTTCGCCGCGCTGCGCGCGCACGGCTCGGCCGCGCTCAATCCTCGTGGCTGGGCTCGGCGCGTGCGCGGCGCTTCTTGCTGGGTCCGGCGTCGAGCTTCGAGCGTGCGCGCTCGTAGGCGCGCTGCACCGCGCGGAACACCTCGGGATCGCCGCCTCGGTCGGGGTGTGTCTCGAGCGCGCGCTTCTTGTAGGCGCGGCGCAGCTCCTCGCGCGAGCCTGCCTGCTCGAGGCCGAGCACCGAGAGCGCCGAGGCGCGCTGGGCGGGCTGGGCGCCGGCCTCGCGCTTGGGCAGCGGTGTGCGGGCGCGCTCCTGGTCGCGTGGCGTGAAGGGCTCCTGGCCGCGCAATACGCGGGTCCAGGCGCGCGCCCAGAGCGGATCGATCTCGCGCAAGGCGCGACCCGCGACGCGCTGCGCTTCGCCGAGCGCCTCTTCGCGTGTGCTCGCGCCGCCGTTGGAGGCGTCGGGCTTCTGAAAGGGGCTCCGCGCGGGCGCCTTCGTCCACCACGCGGCCCAGAAGTACCTGCGCCGCTGGGTGCTCGTGATCGAGCACACCGCGGCGTCGAGCGCGGTGTCGCTCACGCTGCCGGCGTCGTCTCTCGCGCTGCTCGCCACTGGGCGCGATCCTAGCCGAAGGGAAGAGCTCGCGCCGGGACGCGCTGCGCGCCGTCGTGCCCCCGGCGCGGGCTTCGACTACGCTCCGAGCGGTGCGCCCCGACGACGTGCGCCGTGCGCTCAGCGAGCGGCGCGCGCAGAGCTACGATCCCCGCTCCCTGCTCCTGCCCGACGCACGCGACGCGGCGGTGCTCGTGGCGCTGCGTTTCGGCGAGCGCGGCCCGACCGCCTACGTCGTCGAGCGCTCGAGCGCGATGCGCGATCACGCAGGTGAGCTCGGCTTCTTCGGGGGCAAGGTCGACGAGGGCGAGACGGCCGAAGAGGCGGCGCTGCGCGAGGCCTTCGAAGAGGCTGGCCTCGAGCGCGGCGAGGTCGAGCTGCTCGGCGAGCTCTCGCCCACGCCCGTCATCACCCGCAAGTACCTCTTGCACCCCTTCGTCGCGGCGCTCGGCGCCGAGCCGAGACTCGCGAGCTCCGAGCACGTCGCGCTCTACGAGGTCGAGCTCTGGCCTTGGCTCGAGGGGGCCGAGGTGATCCCACTCGCGCCTTCGCTGTGGCGCGGCCTCGAGCTCAGCGTGCCGCACTTCACGATCGCGGGGCGCATCATGTACGGCGCGAGCGCGGTCATCCTCTTCGAGCTGCTCTCGCGTCTCGCAGGAGAGCGGCTGCGCACCGAGCTCGTGAAGGAGCGACCCTGGGGGAAGCGCTACGAAGCGGAGGAGCGCTGAGGGCGCGGGCGCCCACGCCGCGCGGAGGCCTCGCTCGGAGGCCTCAGAGAGGCGCCTCGACGCGCACCACGGGACCGCGACGCGTCGCTGCGAGCGCCTCGGTGCCAGCCCGGAACCTCAGCTCGAGAGAGCCCTCCGCCTCCACGAGCTCGATCGCGAACACGCCTTCGCTCGTCGCCGCCAATACGGCGCCGTCCGCGAGCAGCAGATCGCGCCCGAAGTACTGATCGCGCTCGAAGGCGCGACCCGGCAGCGAGATCTCGGCCCAGGCGCCGAGCGTCGCCGGCTGCTCGTGCTCGCTCGGGCCGAGCTCGACGACCGCGAGCTTCGCCTCGGGCCCGAGCAACAGCGCGTAGCGCTCGAGGCCCGCGCTGCTCGCGCCCAGCGACACCACCGCCTCGAGCCTCGCGCTCGACGCCGGAAGCTCCACGAGCGCCGAGGAGGCGTGGGCCTCCAGGTCGAGCTTGGCTGCGACGAGCTGCGACCCGCGCAGGCCGAAGAGCCACCGCGTCGAGGCGTCGTCGCTCCAAGAGAGGCGCACCGACGACAGATCCTCCGGTAGCGAGAGCGCGCCGTGCTCGCACTCCGAGAGACCCTCGGAGCCCAGGGTGGCGCGCGCGAGCTCGAGCCGGTCCTCGGCGTCGTTCCACACGAGCGCCTCGAGCTGCCACGCCTCCGCGCCGTGCACGACCGCGAGCGACTGAGGCCTGCCGCAGACTCGGCTGGGGGCCGGCCCGCTCGCACCCACGTGCCGCCAGCGCTGGCCCATGGCGTGCTCGAACACGACGTAGCCCCAGGGCGAGGCGAGCAAGCGACCGTCGCCTTCGAGCCCTCCGAGCTCGATGGGGTTGCCGAGACCGGCCTCGCTCCAGGGCCACGCGTGCAGCACGAGGCCGTCGTCGGTCTCGGCGAGCGCGTAGATGCGAGCGTCGTCGCTCGTGAGATCGACGACCCTCCCAGGCGCGGGACGCGCGTCGAGCCGAGCGCCGGTGGCTGCGTCCGCGAGCACGATCTCGTCGTCGGGGCTGGACTCGGCGATCATGCTCGAGCTCTGGGGCGAGGGCGGTGGCGAGGGCTCTGCGCTCGGCGCGCCACGCAGCTCACCGAGGTCGGCGCTCATCGTCGAGGCGGGGCGCTCGGCCTGGCAAGCGGGAGCGAGCAGCGAGAGGGCGGCGAAGGCCAGCGAGCGCCAGCGCGACCAGGATCGGGCGTGGGTGTTCATGCACCCACATCGACCCACGCGGGGGCGAGTTGCGTCCCATCCACGAAGATCCTCGGTGGCCGTCACGCGATTGTCGCCAGCGCCGTCGAGACCCAGCGCTATCCTCCATGGCGTGCAATCCTCGGTGCTCCTCCGGTTCGTCGCTTCGGTAGCGCTGCTCTCCCTCGTCGCCTGCGGTGACTCGGCTGCGGAAGACGGCTCGGAGCCCCTGCCCATCCCGAGCGGCTCGAGCTCGGGTGGGGGAGAGGGAGGAGAGGGGGGCGAGGGCGGCGCAGGCGGCGGCACGACGACCAGCACCGGCATCGGAGGCGCCGGCGCCTGCGAGGGCACGGGCGCCGTCGTCGCCGAGGACGGCGCCGAGGATCGTTTCCTGCTGCGCGGCACGATCATCGCGCCGAGCGGCCCGCTCACGGGCGAGGTGCTCGTCGAGGGCAACACGATCACCTGCGTCGCGGCCTCCTGCGCCTCACAAGCCGGCGCCAACGGCGCGACGGTGATCGTCACCGACGGCGTGATCTCGGCGGGCCTCATCGACACGCACAACCACGCGCTCTTCAACTTCCTCGACGAGGACGACTGGACGCCGACCGTCGCCTTCGGCAACCACGAAGATTGGAAGAGCGACGACCCCATGTACGCCGCTGCGCTCGACGCCAAGCAATACTTCAACATGGACACCGGCGCGCCGACGAACCCGCCCGCCACGGTGCGCTACTCCTGCGAGATCATGAAGTACGCGGAGACTCGCGCGCTCATCTCGGGCACCACGAGCGTGGTCGGCGCGCCCGGCGCCGTGAACCGCAGCTGCTACAAGACGGTCGCGCGCACGGTCGACACGACGCAGAACGGCCTCGGCTTCGACAGGATCCAGACCTCGCTCGGCGTGCCCACGGCCTCGACTGGCAACACCGTCTGCAACAACTTCGACAGCGGCTCGACCGACGCCTACGTCGTGCACATCGCCGAGGGCATCGACGGAGGTGTCGCGAACGAGTTCAACCAGCTCGGCACGGTGACGCAGAACCAGCCCAACGGCGCAGGCTGCCTCTACAACCCGAAGACGACGATCGTGCACGGCACCGACATGAGCTCGGCGCAGTTCGACGTGATGGCCCAGAACCAGATGGGCCTCTCGTGGTCGCCGAGGTCGAACGTCTTCCTCTACGGTCTCGGGACCGATCTCAGCAAGACCACCGACATCCCGCTCGTGCTCTCCAAGAACATCGTGGTCGCGCTCTCGCCGGACTGGACGCTCGGCGGCAGCCAGAACCTGCTCGACGAGATGCGCTTCGCCGACCGCGTCGACGATCAGGTGTTCGGCGACATCCTCGGCGCGGCCGAGCTCCACGACATGGTGACCTTCAACGCCGCGCGTGTGCTCGGGCTCGACAATCACCTCGGCTCGATCGCCGTCGGCCGGCGTGCCGACATCGCGATCTACCTCTCGCAGGGGCTCACGCCCTACGAGGCCGTGCTCGCCGCCACGCCGCGCGAGACCGTGCTCGTCATGGTCGACGGCCGCGTGCTCTACGCCGACGCCGCGCTCGAGACGATCGCGCCCTCGAACACGATCTGCGAGCCCTTCGAGGCCTGCTGCCGCCCCAAGGTGCTCTGCATCGCCGAGTCGGGACACCCGGCCGCCGATCAGCTCGACCAGACCTACGCGGAGTTCAGCCAGGTCCTCGAGGATGCGATGGTCGCCTACGACGCGCTCAACTTCTCGCCGTACAAATTCGCGCCTATCTCGCCCGTCCTGAAGTGCGGACCCTACTGACGAGCTGGGCGGCGGGCGGCTCGGCCCGGCCCCGCCCCTCTCCCTTCCTCAGGGCGCGACGCCGATCGCGCCGACGATGTTCTCCATGCCGTCGCCGAGATCGTAGAGGCCGAGGTCGGTGACGGTGGCGCTCGCGCCGAAGCGCACGCGTCGCACGCCGCTGAGCTCGGAGACGAGCACGAGCCCGTCGAGCGAGCCCCGCTCGATCGGCGCCACCGAGCCGGGCAGCTGGGGACCGGCGCCGACGTAGGCGAGCTCACCGCGCACCGAGAAGGGCGCGCTCGCGCTCGCAGGATCGTAGTCGAGCACGAAGATCGCGTCGCCGAAGCCCGAGACGACGATCGCGGCGTCGTTCGTGGGAGAGGTCGCGATCGCGAAGGGATCCTCGATGTCGGGCAGCACCTGCACGGCGCCGAGGCCGCCGGCGGTCTTCAGCACGGCGACGCGGTTGGGCACGGACGCGAAGCCCGAGTTGTCGCCGACGAGCACGTGCGCGCCGTTCCGTGTGGTGGCAAAGCCCGCGGTGATCGCGTCGTCGTCGGGGAAGGCGCCGCTGCTCGAGAGCAGCGCCGGGACGGGCCAGCTGACGCGGGCCACGTGGTGCTCGGCGGGTGCGCCGAGCAGGTCGCGCACCGCGAGCACCAGATCGCCGTCGAGCCACGCACCCGCGTAGGCGAGGCGCGACTCGGAGACCTTGCCGCGATCGACGAGCGCTCCGTCGCAGCCGATGTCGACCCGGTAGAGCCCACCGCCGTTGTTCGGGAAGTTCACGTCGAGCACGAGCAGGTGATCGCCCTCCGGCGCCATGAGCACGTCGTGCGCGTAGAAGGAGCCGTCGTAGGCCGCGTGCAGCACCTCGACCTGCCCGTTCGAGACCCGGAACACGCCGAGTGAGCCATCTTCCTGGGCGGCGAAGCCGAGCTCGCCGTCGGGCGTGAAGGCGACGCGCCCGTAGTTGGCGCGCCCCATCGTGAACGTGCTGCCCGGGCGGCTCAGCTCGCCCGTGGCCGAGAGCGAGAGCAGCTCCCACGCGTCGGCCTGGGCGCCCGAGCTCGCATAGGGGTGCGCCACGACGACGCTGCGCGGGCCGTCGGCGGGGGCGGGGGTTCGCACGCACGCGCCGCCGCCACCCTGACCGCTTCCCCCCGACGAGCTGACGCTGCTCGTGCCGCCCGTGCCGGCGCCCCCGGAGCCCGGGCCCGAGGAGCTCGGGCCGCCGCCCGTCCCGCCGCCGTCGTCGCCACAGGCGGCGAGCGCGATCAGCGCGGAGAGGCTCGAGACGAGGGCGACGGTCGGCTTCATGGGCGGTGTTCTCTCTTCAGCGCTTGTAGGGGGCCTTGCCGGCGTAGATCTGGCCTTCGCCGAGCTCGTAGCCGATGCGCAAGAGCTGGTTGTACTTCGCGATGCGATCCGAGCGCGAGAGCGAGCCCGTCTTGATCTGGCCCGCGTTGGTCGCGACCGCGAGGTCGGCGATGAAGGCGTCTTCGCTCTCGCCCGAGCGGTGCGAGATGATCACGCCGAAGGCGTGCGTCTGCGCCATGCGGATGCAGTCGAGCGTCTCGGTGACCGTGCCGATCTGGTTGAGCTTCACCAGGATCGCGTTGGCGAGCCCCTGCTCGATGCCCTTCTTCAGGCGCTTGGGGTTGGTGACGAAGAGGTCGTCGCCGACGATCTGCGTCTTGTCGCCGAGCGTCTCGGTGAGCAGCTTCCAGCCGTCGTTGTCGTTCTGATCGCAGCCGTCTTCGATCGACACGATGGGGAAGTCGTCGACCCAGCCCTTGTAGATCTCGACGAGCTCCTGAGCGCTGATCTCCTTCTTGTCGAAGGTGTAGGTCTTCTTCTTGGCGTCGTGGAACTCGCTCATCGCCGTGTCGAGCGCGAGGCTGATGTCCTTGCCGGGTTTGTAGCCGGCGGCCTCGATGGCCTTGACGATCACCTCGAGCGCAGCGCGATTGGAGGAGAGGCGCGGTGCGAAGCCACCCTCGTCGCCCACGGCGGTGACCATGCCGTCCTTCTTGAGGATGCCCTTGAGCGTGTGGAACACCTCCGCGCCCATGCGCAGGGCCTCGGCGAAGCTGTCGGCGCGGTGCGGGACGATCATGAACTCCTGCACCTCGAGACCGTTGTCGGCGTGGGTGCCGCCGTTGATGATGTTCATCATCGGCGTCGGCAGCACGCGCGCTTGCAGGCCGCCGAGGTAGCGCCACAGCGGCAGATCGAGCACGTCGGCGGCGGCGCGCGCGGTCGCCATCGACACGCCGAGGATCGCGTTCGCGCCGAGCTTGCCCTTGTTGGCCGAGCCGTCGGCCTCGATCATGACCTGGTCGACCGCAGGCTGATCGAGCGCGTCCATGCCGACGACCGCCGGGCCGAGCACCGACTCGACGTTCTTCACCGCGTCGAGCACGCCCTTGCCCAGGTAGCGCTTCTTGTCGCCGTCGCGCAGCTCCACGGCCTCGTACTCGCCGGTCGACGCGCCGCTCGGCACGATGGCGCGGCCGAAGCCGCTGGTGGTACGGACCTCGACCTCGACGGTGGGGTTGCCACGGGAGTCGAGGACTTCCCGGGCGATGACGCTCTCGATCGCGCTCATGATGGTGCTTGCTCCGTCGCTCGTGGACGATCCGCTGCGCGCGCAGGCGATAGTCGCCTGGCACCGACGGACCCCCGTTCGGGGCGCGCAGCATACCAGAGCCCCGGGCGGCCTGCGCTGCTCGGCCACCCCGCTCCTGCGACGAGGGCTCCCTCTCGACGCGGGCTTCGTCTACGCTCCCGCCCCCGTGGCGGAGATCCAGTCGATCGGCGTGTTCGGCGAGGAGATGCTGCTCTGGGTCTGCATGCTCAGGCAGTCCCCGCGCAGGCCTCCGCCCGATCACGTCTTCCGCCAAGCCAACGTGCTGCTCGACGAGCTCAAGGCCTCGCCCGCCGCGCAGCTCTTGCCCGTCGTGAGCGCCGACGACGGCATGTTCGCGATCGCCGCGCTCTGCGACGAGGTCGCGATGAGCCTGCCCGATCTGCGGCCGTGGTGGAGCCAGTCGATGCTCCAGGCCCGCCGGTGGACGACGAACAACGCTGGTGAGGAGGTCTTCCAGCGCCTCGAGCGCGTGCGCCAGGGGCCCAAGTCGGTGCTCGCGACCTATGTCGCGGTCTTCGGCTGCGGCTTCCTCGGCAAGTACGGCCTGCCCGGGCAAGACCCTTACTTCCTCATCCAGCTGCGCGCCCAGCTCGCGCGCGAGCTCGGCGTCGACGCAGATCGCGACGCCATGGGCGGCGTGCTCAAACCCTACCGCTACGACGCGCGCCCCTCGGAGCTCCTGCCGAAGGAGCCCTGGTTCAAGTCGATCTGGATGGGGCGCGTCTCTGCGATGCTCGCGCTGCTCGCGGGCGGCAGCGCGCTCGGCTTCTGGCTCTACGGGCTCTTCGCATGAGCGTCTTCACGGCCGAGGTCGACAAGGTCGTCGCGCTGCTCAAGCAGCGTGGCTCCGTCTACGATCTGCCCTTTTATCTGTGCATCGGCGAGCCGCGCACCGGCAAGTCCACCGCCCTCAAGTCGATGGGCCTCGAGTGGGCGCAGCCCGCCTCGATCGACGGTCAGTACTGCCAGTACTGGATCGCCAAGGAGGGCGTGTTCATCGAGGCGCGCGAGCCGCTCTGCGGCCCGAGCCGCAACCCCGAGCTGTTGCGTGAGCTCTCTGCCGAGCTGCTCCGCGTGCGCCCACGCGAGCCGCTCGACGGGATCATCCTCGTGCTGAGCGCGACCGACGTCGCCGAGCGCAACGACGAGGGCCTCGAGCGCTTCGCGCAGGAGCAGCGCAGCTACCTCGTCGAGCCCTGCCGCGCGCTCTCCACCGACATCCCGGCCTACGTCGTCGTGAACCGCTACGACACGCTCTGGGGTTTCGCCGAGGTGTTCGCCTGGACCGCGGAGCGCAGCAAGGAGGAGCCCTGGGGCTTCCTGATCCCCGCCGACGTACCGAGCCAGGAGGCCTGGCCGCGGGTCGAGGAGGGCATCCAAGGCCTGGTCGCCCGCATCGAGGCCACCTGTCTGCAGAAGGTCTCCGGAGAGGGCGGCGTGGAGCAGCGTGTGCGCGCCTTCCAGCACCTCGTCGAGGCGCGGTACTTCCTCGAGCGGCTGCGCGACACGATGAAGCTGCTCTCCTTCTCGAGCGCCTACGAGCGCGCTCCGTGGCTGCGCGCGGTCATCGTCGGCTGCAGCGTGCCCGGCGTCGGCGACCGGCTGCGTGCAGGCATGAGCCGCTTCGCCAACATGGGGCTCAGCCAGAACCCCTACGATCCGCACCGCTCGCCTCGCCCCGGCGGCCTGCCGATCCACGCCTTCCTCAAGGGCATCGTGCTGCCCGAGAAGGATCTCGTGCCGCTCAAGCTGCGATGGCGCGACGACGTCGTCACCGTGCTCGGCTTCGCGCTCGGCATCCTGATGCTGCTCGGCGGTGTGATCGGCGCGATCCTCAGCGCTCGCTGACGGCGCTCGGTAGAGGCGCGAGCGCCGCGCCGAGCACCGCGACGAGCCTCTCCACGAGCTCCTCGCGGCCGAGCTCGGGGCGCGCGAGCCAGGCCACGCTCGCCGCCTCCACGAAGCCGAGGAAGCCGCGCACCGCGAGCTCGGTGTCGGGGCGCGCCGCGATCGGGAGCTGTTCGAGCAGGCGATCGGCGAAGACGCGGCGTGTGCGCTCGACGATCGCGGCGATCTCGCGGTCCATGCCGATGCCTGCGCCGAGCAGGGCGAGGTAGGCGGGCGCGTCGGCGCGTGCGTGGCGCAGGTAGGCGTCGAGCCCGGCGCGCAGGCGCGCGAGCGGACCGAGCTCGGGGTGGGCCAGCACGACGGCCTCGATCGCGCCGATGAGCTCGCGCGCGCGCCGCTCCACGACCTCGACGTAGAGCTCGCGCTTGGTCGAGAAGTAGTGGAAGACGAGCGCCTTGGAGACGCCCGCCTCGGCGGCGACGTCGTCCATCGAGACCTCGTCGTAGGCGCGCCGCGTGAAGAGGCGCGTCGCCGCGACGACGAGCTGGGCGCGACGCTCCTCGACGTCGAGCCGGGTGCGCGCCCCGCGCGCGCCGCCCCCCCTCCGAGCCCCGCTGGGTTCGCGAGCCATGCGCTCCAGACTACGCGCGCCAACTATTGACCGAAGGTCAATAGTTGCTAGCCTCGGTGCTGGAGGTCCTCCCATGCAGAGCGCAGCCCGAACGAGCCCCTCGCCCGAGCCGATCCGCCCGCGCGCTTTTCCAGGTCGCTTCGACGCCTCGATCCCGAGGCACTGGTTCGCGGGCAGCGTCTTCGCGACGCACCTCGCCAACGGAGTGAACCTGCTCTTCCCGGCCGGGGAGCGCTTCTTCGTGCGCTCGGTGCGCGCCTACCTCGAGCAGGTGAAAGACGACCCCGAGCTCGTCGAGGCCATCCGAGGCTTCTCGGGGCAGGAGGGCAGGCACGCGCAGGCCCACGAGCGCTTCTTCGAGATCCTCGAGGGCCAGGGCTACGCGATCCGGCCTTATCTCGCGGCCTACGAGCGCATCGCCTACGGCTTCATCGAGAAGATCGCGCCACCGAAGCTGCGCCTCGCGACGACGGCGGCCGCCGAGCACTTCACCGCGGTGATGGCGGAGAACTTCCTCGTCGACTCCGACGCGCTCGAGATGCACCCGGTGATGAAGGAGCTCCTGAGGTGGCACGCCGCCGAGGAGATCGAGCACCGCGCGGTGGCCTACGAGGTGCTCCAGCGCGTCGACCCGAGCTACGCCTGGCGCATCGGCGGCCTCGCGATGGCGACCGTCACGCTCACCGGCTTCTGGATCGCCGCGACCGCGATGCTGCTCGCCCAGGAGGAGGTCGAGCTCGGAAAGCGCTTCCGCGCCGAGAGGAGCCACCTCGCGGAGCGCCAGCCCTTCGGCGAGCGCGTGTTCGGCCGCGGCATCCGCGCCTACCTCCGGCGCGACTTCCACCCCGCGCAGGCGGCGCACCTCGACGAGCTCGCGAAGCGCTACTTCGAGCGCTCCGAGCTCTTCGGCAAGCAGGCGGCCGTCACAAGCTGAACCACGCGTCGACGGCGCCCGTGCGCGCCGAGCGCGCCACGACGCCGAGCTCGCCCGCGCCGCGCACCACCCACGAGAGCTTGCGCTTCGGCCACTCCGTGTACGAGCGCGCCAGCATCGGCGAGGCGGCTCGATCGTTGCCGCCCCAACCGCCGAGGTGGCCGAGCTCGCGCTCGAGTTCGCCGGACTCGAGGCGCAGCCCCTCGCCGAGCGCGAGGCGCACGCGGACCGGATCGGCGAAGGGCCGCGCCTTCGCGGAGCCGAGCACGTTCGTCGGCAGGTAGCCGCGGTTCTCGACGACGACGTCGACGCGGTGGAGATCGCCACCGAGCGGCGCGCTCTCCAGCTTCGCGATCACGAGGCGAGGCGCGAGCGAGGCGAGGCGCAGGAAGAAGCGCGACTGCGCCTGGCAGAGCTCGTCGAGGCGCTCGGGCGGCGGGTTCCACACGCCGATGAGCGGGTCGTATCCACCGACCTCGACCGGACCGAGCTGCGGGTGCTCGAAGGCCTGCCAGCTCCCGATCATGCGGCCCTCGTTGTGCTCGCGATCCCACCTCGCCATGGCCTCGATGTCGGCGGGGCTCACGCGCTCCTCGTAGTTCTTGATGAAGGGGCGCTTGGTCTCGAAGCCCACCTGCACGAAGAAGTCCCAGAGCTCGCAGACGAAGCCGATGGCGCCTCGCTCGACGTAGGCGAAGTTCGCGAGATCGCCGTGCAGGGGTTTGTCGGGCGCGTAGCAGAACTCGTGGAAGCCGCTCACGGTCGGGTAGCCGGTGTGCTCCGTGGCGAGCTTCTCCACGGTGCGGAACACGGCCGCGTCGTGCGGGTCGAGCTTGCTGTCGGGTCGATCGCCGAGCGGGCGGATGTAGACGCCACCGAAAGAGTGCATGCACAGCCAGAGGAAGATGTTCGGGTGGCGCACGGCGAACTCGGTGACCGCGCGTGACTCGGGCTCGCTCGCCGCGAAGGCGCCCGCGCCGACCTGCTCGGGCTCGGGCATCCAGCCGGAGGGGTAGTTGCGGTTCATGTCGGTCTCGGTGTCCGACATGAAGCTGGGCTTCGGGATCGTGAAGCCGTCGAAGCGCTCGACGTTTCCCTCGGGGTAGACGCGGTAGTACGGGCCCGCGTCGTCGACCTGACGAGGGAGCATCAGCCCGGGCGTCGCGCGGCTCTCGACGAAGTCCCCGGTCGGATCCTCGACGCGCATGAGGCGCGCGATGCCGTCACCGTCGACGTCGTCGTGGCGCCAGAAGGAGCCGTGATCGCCGATGCGGTGGTCGCGCGGGTTCGAGCGCACGAAGTGGTGCCGCTCGAGCACGCGCTCTGCGCCGTCGGGGCACATGCGCGGCATGAAGTAGAACAGCACGTCGCGCGTGAGCAGCTCGCGCAGGTGCTCGGGCAGGCTCGCGACCTCTTCGCCGTGGTGGGCGCGCAAGAGATCCTCGGCCACGGCGAGGCACACGCTCGAGCCTGCGAGCTCACTCGCGTGGATGTTGCCGTCCATCCACGCCGCGGGGCGCAGGCGCTCGGGCTCACGACCGATCGTGAGGAGCCAGACCTCTCGGCCCTCTTCGCTCAGCGTGAGGCACTCGAGGCGGCAGAGATCGGGGAAGGCGTCCGTCCACGCGCGGAGCTGCGCCGTGAGCTCCGCGTGGTTCAGGTACTTGGCTCGGAAGCCGAGGGAGAGCGCGTCGAGCGAGGACATCAGGCTCGCGCCTAGCACAGCTCCGTGCCGGGAGAGCGAGCGCGAGCCACTCGCCCGGCGAGGCTGCTGGCTTCAGGCGCCCGAGGTCCCGCGCAGCGAGGACGGGCCGCCTTCGGCCTTGCGGTGCGCGAGGCGCCGCGCGCGCCGCGCCTTCGCCGCGTCGAGCCGGCGTTGCTCCTCGCCGCCTTCGACCAGGAGCGGTGGCACGAGCACCGGGGTGCCGTCCTCGCCGCGCGCGACGAAGCTGAGGAAGGCCGAGCAACAGGGCCACGTCCGTCGGGTCGTCGCGTCTTCGCCCTCCACCTCGACGAGGATCTCGAGCGAGGTGCGGAAGGCCGCGGTCACGGTCGCGCGCAGCTTGACCACCTCGCCGATGCGGATCGGCTGCTCGAAGGAGAGCTCGTCGATGCCGGCGGTCACGCAGATGCGCCCGGCGTAGCGCTGCGCGCAGATCGCGGCGCAGAGGTCCATCCACGCGAGCACCTGCCCGCCGAAGACGTTGCCGAGCGCGTTCGCGTGCGTCGGCAGCACGTACTCGGTCATCGTCGTCTGCGCATCGTCTGCGCGGCGCGGCCTCGGCGTGGCGTCCATGTTCGCGGTCGTGCCGTGAGGGCAGCGCCACGTCAACGGCCGCGCACCGTGTGCGCCTGCGACCACATGCCGCCACGTTGACGAACGGCGCCGCGCTCTGCACCATGGAAGCTGACCGTGCCGTCCAAAGCAGCCCTCGCCATGCTCGGCGCCGCAGCCGCGCTCTCGGCCGCGTGTGCCGCGCCTCCCGCGCAGGCGCCCGAGCCCGTCGCGGTGCGCAGCCAGGCCGTGCTGCCGGCCGCGCCGGTGGTCCCTCGTGTCGCCGAGAGCGTCGCGCCCGGGGTCGACCTCTTGTGGACGGCCGACTGGTTCGGCGGCGTGTCCTTGCTCGGCGTCGACGCCCGAGGGCAGCGCGCGCTGGTGCGCCTCGAGGCGCAGACGCCGGCGCCGCGGCTGGTGCTCGAGGTCGTCGACGTCGCCAACGGCAGCAGCCTGTCGCAGTGGGAGGCTGAGCCCGACCACGCGCGGCGCGCGACGCAGCTCGGCGTGTTCTCCGCGCTCACGGGCGACTTCCGTGGCGATGCGCTGCGCTTCGGAGCGCTGCTCTCCGAGGTCGGCCCGTGGCACCTGCGTGGATCCATCGCCTCGCCGACCTTCGCCGTCGCGCCGGAGCGGCGCGCGATCGTCTACGGCGCGCCGCCCACCGATGGCAGCGACGGCGACTGGCTCTTCGCGACGGCCGCGGATGGCTCCTCTGCCCGGCGCGTCGATGCCGGGCTGCGCGCGAGCTACTCCCCGGTGGTGTCACCCGACGGTCGCTTCGTGGCCTTCCGCGGCTGTGCGTCGTCGCCTTGCGACTACGGCCTCTACCTGAGCGATCTCGACGGCGGAGCGCCCAAACGCGCGCCTGGGGTCCAGCAGGCCGCGCCGCCGGTGTGGAGCGTGCTCGGCGACGCGGTCTTCGCGGTGGGGCAGAAGTCGAGCCGTCCAGGCGAGCGATGCCTCCTGAAGGTCGCGCCGCAAGGTGTGGTGCCGCGCGCCTTGCACTGCGTGAAGGGCCTGGCGGAGGTGGAGTTCGAGCAGGATCCCGAAGGGCGCACGGGCGTGCTCATGGGCGTACGCGGTGAGCCCGGCAAGCAGGTCGTGGAGCTCCACTGGCTGCTCCTGGCCGACGGCACCGTGCTCTCGAGCCACACGGTGCCGCGCGCGACCGGAGGTGGCGTGCTCAGCCAGACCGGGCTGCTCGCGATGCCGATGCAGCGCGGCGGGGTCGGTTTGGTCGATCTGGTCACCGGCGCGAACACGCTCGTCGACGACCCGCACGGCTGGTTCTTCGGCTTCGATGGCGCGCGCTGGGTCGGTGACCGCGTCGTGCTCTTGCGCAAGCTCGACGACCAACCCGGCTACCAGATCGTCGCCGTCGATGCGCGTCAGCTCACCGCCAAGCAAGGCGGCTGGGCCAACCTGAGCGCGCCCGCGGGCGAGTGAGGCGCGCGCCGGCCGGCGACCGACGCGCATACGCGAGCGCTCAGCGGCGCTCGCTCGCGTCGAGCGCGGCGGGCTTCTGGGCGCTGCGCGCGAGCTCGGCCTCGCTGCGGATCCACGGCTCGAGGTCGACGTCCCAACGGAAGTAGGCCGGGTCGAAGAGGCGGCCGTTGATGAGCACGAAGGGCGTGTGCGTCAGCTCGACGGCCTCACCGTCCGCTCGATCGCGCTCGACCATCGCGTGCACGGTCGGGTCCTTCATGTCGGCGCGGAACCTCGCGAGATCGAGGCCCAGATCGGCCGCGTAGCCGTCGAGATCGCGCTCGGAGAGCGCGGCCTGGTTGGCGAAGAGCACACGCTCCATCTCCCAGTACTTGCCCTGACGCATGGCCGCGATCGCGGCGTAGGCGGCGGGTTTGGCCTGCGTGTGCTTCGGCAGCGGATAGAACTTGTGCACGAGGCGTACGTCCTTCGCGTGCAGCGCGGCGGCCTCTTCGATGATGGGCAGCGCCGCCCGGCAGGCCGGGCACTGGAAGTCGCTGAAGACGACGATCGTGACGGGCGCGTCCTTCGGACCCTTCGCCGGGGAGTCGCGCACCTCGACCTTCCGCACCGAGCTCGCCGAGAAGCGCGCGTCGGCCGCGAGCTCGGCCTCCGAGGCCGAGGAGCCACGCTGGATCTGCTTCGCGAGCAGCTCGGCCATCGGCCGGCATCCCGCGCAGGGGCGCGACTCCTCGAGGCAGGCCACGAGCGAGACGGCGTGCTCCGGGCAAGGCGCGAAGGCGCGGGAGGCGGCCTGCCAGAAGGCCTTGTGCTCACGCTGACTGAGCCCGGAGGTGTCGAGCCCGGGCAGCGGTCGAGGTGCGCCCGCGCCCCCAGCGGCGCCCTCGGGATCGCTCGACGCCCCCGCGACGGAGGCGCTCGGCGCTGCGCCGGCGCGCTCGGGGCGAGGTGAGAGGCCGAGCCCGCAGGCCGTGGCGGCGAGCGCGATCGCCGCGCCGAGGGACAGGCTTCGATACGAGGTCATCGAGCGTGGATCCTAGTCGTACGGGCGCGCGATGCCACCGCGCATGGAACACGAACGCGCGACCCGGGGGAGGCCGCGCGTCGAGCCGAGGGAGACGCCGAGCTCAGAGGCAGTCGAAGTAGCCCTGGGCCTCGTTCCAGCCGCACTTCAGCGAGCCGCAGTCGTAGCCGTAGACCTGCCCCTCGTCGCAGTAGCTGAGCTTCGAGCCTTCGCAGCTGCCCTCGTAGCCACCCACCGCCGCGCACTCGTCGAGCACGCTCTCGCAGCGGTAGTCCTCGGGGCAGGGCTGCGTGATGCACATGATCTGGTTGAGGCACTCGAAGCCGATCGGGCAGGCGCCGAGCTCGTTCGGGTCGCAGGGCCCTGGCACGCAGGCGTTGGCCGCCTCGTCGCAGACCATGCCCTTCGCGCAGCGCACGAGCGGGCAGAAGTCGTTGTCGATGCAGCTGTCGCTGAGCTCGTCGCACTGCGTGCCCGCCGGGCAGGTGGCCGAGAGGCAGAAGTCGGGCTCGCTGCAGTCGGTGAGCTCGAAGCCGTTGTGGTGGTCGGGCACGATGTTCGACTTCTGCTTGGCGATGCGCACGGTCGTCTGCGGGTTGGTGAGCGCCTGGGTCACCATGCAGGCCGGGCCCGGGTTCACGTCGAGCGAGCCGATGCTGAGGCGCTTCTGTGCACCCGCGCCGAGGCGCTCGACGCTGACGATGCGAGCCTCGTAGCCGCCGGTCGGCTGCGTGCCGAGCGAGTAGTGGAGGACCCAGTGTTTGTTGAAGTCGAGCCCGGCGGGCATCGGCTGGCCGAAGAAGGCTTCGAACTCGGACTTCTTGCGCAGGATCGTGAGGCCCGGAGGCGCGTCGCTCTTCTTCACGTCGAGCTCGACGAAGGGCAGGCTCAGCGCCTCGCGACCGAGCTCGGCCGCCTCTACTTCGGTGCCCACGCTCGTGTCCGGCGCGCAGCCCGCGCCGAGCAGACCGAGCCCGAGGGACAGGACGAACGAAGGGGCGAGCAGCTTGAGCAGGTTCATCGGGGCTCCTGAAGGAGGCGTTGGGCGATGCACGACCACATGGGGCACCATGTAGGCGGGCAGCACCTAACCCAAGCGCTCGAGCCCCACAAGCCCCCTCGCGAGCGAGCGCTCCTCTCGACTCCGCCGCGCCCACGCGCTAGGCCCGTCCACCGCGTGACGGACGATCTGCGTTTCTACGTCGACGACGGCGGCCGGCCGATCGGACCACGCACCGACGACGAGCTGCGCGAGGCGCTGCGCACCGGCGCGCTCGACCCCGACCGCCGGCTGCGCTGCGCGGACGCGCCGCTCTGGCTGCCGGCGCGTGCTTGGGCGACGCTCGCGGTCGAGAGCGAGGCGCCGTCCGCGCCGAGCGCGGCCGAGCTCGAGCGAGCGAGCGCCTCGCCCGACCTGCTGTGCGCGGCGACCGAGCTGCTCGACTGCGTGCTCTTCTTCGTGCTCGAAGACGGCGCCGTGCGTGGCCCGCTGCCGGGCGCGAAGATCCGCCCTTCGGTCGAGGGGGGGCGCATGCGGACCGCGCACCTCGCGCCGGCGGGCACGGCCGACTGGGTGCTGGCTCGCAAGCTCTTCGACCGCACGCAGTCCGAGGCGCGCGCCGTCTCGGCGGCCTCGTCGCCCGATCTGCCGACGATGCGCTGCCCGACCTGTCTCGAGCTGGTACGGGCCACCGAGGAGCTCTGCCCGGAGTGCGAGGAGCCGCTCGACGGCAGCACCGCTGCGCCGAGCACGGTCCGTCCGGGCTCGATCCCCGACGACCCCGAAGGCGCCAGCTTCCTCGCCATGCACTGGCGGCCGCTCGTCGCCTTCGGCGCGATCTTCGGCCTCTTGTTCGTCGGTGTCGCGCTGCGCTTCCTCGCGCCCGGCCGCTTGGCCCAGGAGCCACCCGTGACGCGCATGGGCGCGCCCGCGCCAGCCTGCGAGTCGAGCTGCTGGGTGGGCGAGGCCTGCCAGGTCGGCGAGTGCGTGTGGCAGAAGCCCGTGGGCGCCGGCCACGTGCCCTCGAAGCCGTCGATCGCCGGCCCCTTCGAGCTGCCGAGCGACGTGACCGACGCGCTCTTGCTCGACGAGGAGCGCTTCGCCGCCTCGGCGCTCACGGGCGTGCGCGTGCAGTCGACGCGCACCGGCAGGCTGCTCGGCCTCGTGAGCGAGGCGATCCAGACGCGCCGCCTCGTGCGCGTCGGCGAGGTCTTCTACGCGGTCAGCCCCGGGCACATCGCGGTCGTCGACGTGGCGTCGACGCGGCTGCGCAAGACGCTCGATCTGGGCGCCATCGTCGGCGACGTCACCGTCGGCGCCGGGGGGCGCCGCGCGCTCGCGTCGCTGCCGGGCGCGCACGCCGTGGCCGTGCTGTCGACGGAGCTGCACGCCGAGATCGACCGCATCCGCTTCGGCGACGACCACGTCGGCGTGGCCGTCGTCGATCACAGCGGTGAGCGCGCGCTCGCGGTCACGGGGCAGATCCCGATCGCTGGCCTCGGCGACCCCAAGGGAGGTGCCGTCTACGCCTTCGATCCGAGCCGGCTCGCGACCGAGCAGGATCGCGTGCGCGCGGCGATGCTCGGCAACCCGGTCGACGTGCTCATGTCGCCCGACGGCGTGACGAGCTTCGTCGTGCTCCGCTCCGGCAGCGCGGTGGTGCCGCTCGCCTGGGAGCGCTCCGGCGCCGTGCGGCAGCTCGAGCCGATCCCGACCTGCGACCAACCCGAGGAGCTGGGGATCGTCGCTCAGCGGCGTCGTGGCGTCGTGCGCTGCGCGCGTGGCAGGGCGGTGGAGATCTTCGACCTCGAGACGCGGCAGCTCCTGCGCCACCTGCCCTTTCACGCGCCCGTCGCCGACATGGTCGTCTCCCCGGACGGCGCGCAGCTGGTCGTCGCGCTGCCGGTGGGCAACGAGGGCGCGGTGGGCTTCGTCGACCTCGAGACCTACGAGATCGAGCTCGTGACGCTCGCCGCGCCGCCGAGCCGCCTCCGCCTCTCGCCCGAGGGCTCGAGCCTGCTCGTGCTCAGCGACCGCAACAAGCTCGCGTGGGTGATGCGTTGAAGACGGCGCCGATCTCGAACGATCGTCCCGCGAAGCCGCGCGCCGCCGCGGCTGCGGCTGCGAAGACGCCCACGAAGAAGGTCGCCTGCGCGAGCTGCAAGAAGCCCATCTTCGAGGGCGCGAAGAAGTGCCGACACTGCAAGGCATGGCAGCCCGAGCGCGCGCGCTCGCCTCGCGCCGCGGCCGTGGTGTTCGCGGCCGTCGGCAGCGTGCTCGCGGTCATGCTCACCTCGCGTGAATCGCCCGTCGGGGAGGCGCCGCCGCTCACGCCGCTGCCCGGCGCCGCCTCGGCGAAGCACCAAGAGGCTCCCGCGATCGCCGAGCCCAAGCCCGAGGCCCCGACGCCGCCGACCAAACGCGACTGGAAGGCCCGCGAGATCCTGCTCGGCGACGTGCACCCGCTCGATCTGGTGTTCTCGAAGGACGGCAAGAGCCTCTACGTGAGCGCCGACGACGCGACCGTGCGTGAGTACCTCGTCGAGACCGGCGAGCTCGTTCACAAGGCCAGCGTACCCGCGAAGGGCGATCGCCTCCGCTTGCTCGGTGGGCGCTACCTCGCGGTGCTGAGGCGCGACGCTCGCGTCTCGCGCATCCCGGTGGCCGACGTCACGAAGTGGGATCGCGACCCTCTCTTGCTCGACGTCGGCGCAGGCCCGGGCGACGTGCTCGAGCTCTCCGACGGCAGCATCGTCACGGCGAGCACCGACGGCCACCGGATCAGCCGCTTCGGCCTGCCCTCCGGTCGCCTGCTCGCCGACCTCAGCCTGCCGCAGTCCACCGGGCAGCTCTTCCTCGTGCGCTCCGAGGGGCGCACGCAGCTCGCGGCCCTCGGCGCCATGACGCACGCGGGGCGACCTGCGGGTGCGTGGATCGACCTCTTCGATCCGGCCGAGACGCCCTTCGGCGCCACGCGGCGCAGCGTCGCGGTGGGGCGGGATCCTCAGGAGGGCGCGGTCAGCTCCGACGGAGCCGCGCTCCTGCTCCCGGATCGCGCCTCGAACTCCGCGACGCTCCTGCGCATCGGGGGCGCGACCGAGTCACGCAGCGTCGAGGTCGGCCAGGAGCCGATCGCGGCCTTCGTGCTCTCGGGCGATCGCTGGGGCGTGACGCTCAGCGGCGTGTCCCGCACCGCGTCGGTCGTGCGGCTCGACGCTCCGGCCGAGCGCGAGCCGAGAGATGCCGGCACCTCCCTCTCGGTGTCGACGCTCATGCTGCCTGGTGCGCCTCGCGCGGGCGTCTGCTCTCCTGATCGGAGCCGCCTCTTCGTCTCGCTCGGTGGGCTCGAGTCCCCGCCGCGCGGTCGAGGGGTGGTCGTCATCGCGGGCGATCCGCCCGAGGTCGTCTCGGTGCTCGAGACGGGCGAAGGATCCGGGTCGATCGGCGCGTCTTCCGACGGAAAGCGCGCCGCGGTCGTCAACTACTTCGCCAAGTCGATCACCGTCATCGAGTGAGGTCTGTCATGTCGGAGCGTTCGCGTCGGATGGTGTGGGTCGATCTGGAGATGACGGGGCTCGACCCGTCGAGCTGCGAGATCGTCGAGATCGCGACCATCATCACCGACGAGGAGCTCGAGCTCGTGGCCGAGGGGCCCGAGCTCGTCATCCGCCCGAGCGACGCCGCGCTCGCCTCGATGGACCCCTTCGTGCGGACGATGCACGAGAAGAGCGGGCTGCTCGCGCGGCTCGAGGGCGCGACCACCACGTTGGCCGAGGCGGAGGAGGCGACCCGCGCATTCCTCTCGGAGCACGTCGACCCGAAGCAGTCGCCGCTCTGCGGCAACTCGATCTGGAAGGACAAGCAGTTCCTCGAGCGCTACATGCCGAGGGTCATGGATTGGCTCCACTATCGCATCGTCGACGTGTCGACGATCAAGGAGCTGGTCCGCCGCTGGTATCCCGCCGGCTACGCGACCATCGGCAAAGGCGAGCGGCACCGCGCGCTCGACGACGTGCGCGAGTCGATCGCCGAGCTCCGGCTCTACCGCGAGCGCGTCTTCAAGCCTGCCGGCTGAGCGAGCCCGGTCAGCGAGCTCAGCGGGCGAAGACCTGCGTGACCCACACGCGGCCGTCGTCGGTCTTGCGGATGCCGAGGCCCACCCGCGTGAAGCGTGGGTCGAGCAGGTTGGCGCGGTGCGAGGGGCTCGCCCACAGGGCGCGGTGCGCACGAGACAACGAAGAGGCGCTCGCGACGTTCTCGCCGGCGTGCTCGACGGGCACGCCGGCCGCGAGCAGGCGCTCGGTCCAGTCGCCCTCGCCGACGTCGTGCCCGACGGTGCGCTTCTGGATCATCGCGTCGGTGTGCTCCTGGGCGACGCGCGTGAGCTCGGCGCTCGCCGAGAGCTTGGGCAGCCGCTCGCTGGCGCGCGCCGCGTCGATCATGCGTGACAGAGCGGCGCGCTCGTCGGCGAGGCCAGCGCCGGCGTCTTCGCCGGGAGCGGGCTCGCTGGCGTAGGCGAAGGGAGGTGGGCCGTCGGCCTGGATGCGCGCCTCGAGCACGGGCCTCGGGCCGATGGAGACGGTGGCGAGCACCTGCACGAGCCAGCTGCCGGGTTGGTCGACGACGAAGGAGGCGCGGATCGTGTCGCCCGAGAGCGAGGCGAGCACCGTGCGCGGCGCGCCCCTCGGGCCGAGCAAGACGACCTTCGCGTCGTTCGCAGGCACGAGCATGCGCGCGCGCAGGCTGAGCCACGCTCCGCTGCGTGTCACCGTGGGCAGCGACTCGAGATCGGCGAGCGCGTCGACGGTGGTCACGGTGACGAGGCTCTCGCCGGAGTCGAGCTGGGTGCGCACGACGCCGCAGCGCCGCTGGCCGGTCGTCGCCGACTTGCCCAGCCAGGCCG
This sequence comes from uncultured Polyangiaceae bacterium, assembly GCA_938004785.1. Lineage (GTDB taxonomy): Bacteria > Myxococcota_A > Polyangia > Polyangiales > Polyangiaceae > CALKVW01. The sequence goes on along the minus strand of CALKVW010000065.1, from coordinate 8,014 downwards.
AGACGCGGCGGAAGAGCTCCTCGTCCGACACCCCGCCGCCTCGGAGGCTCCAGAGGCGTGGCCACAGGTAGGGCCCTCCGGCCGCGCGCAGGCTCGCCGCGAGCTCGTCGCCGCCCGCGGTGGCCTCACCACGCAGCTGGCGCATCGCGCTCCTGCGGGCGACCTGCTCGAGGCTCTGCTCGGCTGGGCCGCAGAGCTGGTAGAGCGGCTCCGCGGTGGCTTCGACGGGGCGAGGCGACGAGGTCGAGGCGTGCCATGCGAAGGGTGGCGTGGCGCCCGAGCCGAGCGCCGGCTCGGCGGAGAGCTCGCTGATCGACACCGCGAGCAGGGCGGGAGCCGCGAGCCAAGCGGTGAGGGTCGAGGTCTTCATCGAGATGCGGTGTAGCGTTCGCGTTCGCGGTCGCGCTCTGCGCCGAGCACGTGCTCGAGCACGTATGCCACGGTCGTGAGGTGGACCGCCACGGGCGCGGTGCGTGCGTGCTCGGGCCGATGTCGCCCCAGGATCTCGAACATCACGTAGCCGAGCAGGCCCTCGGTGTGCGCGAGCTCGAGCAAGGCTCGGGTCTGCTCGTCGGCCGGAGAGGGCTCACCTCGCTGGCGCGCGCTCACGCGCTCGGCGAAGTAGGCGCCGATGGCGGACTCGATGCAGAGCATCTCCTCGGCTGCGCTCAGCACGTAAGGCGCGCTCTCGGGCTGCTCGAAGAGGGTGCTGCGGAGCTCCTGCTCGTAGCGCATCACCGCGCGGCAGCCCGCGTACATGCGCGCGCCCGTCGTCGGCAGCGAGCCCACGCGGATTTCTCCCATGGGGTCGACCTCGAGGAAGATCTCGTAGGGCTCGGGGCGCGTACGCTCCCGTCGATCGTCGACGAGCCGCGCTGCCAGGCGTGCGGCGCTGGGGCTCGGCGGGGGATAGGCGAGCGCTCGCGCGAGTGACTCGAGCGCCGCCTGCCTCTCTCCGCGCGCGAGGCGCAGCTCGGCGAGGCCCTCGTGCGCACGCGCGATCGTCGGGTCGAGCGCGAGCACCTCTTGGTAGAGCTGCTCTGCGCGTTCGGTGGAGCTCCTCGCGGCGAGCCGTGCCAGCGCGAGCTTGGGCGCGACGGCGTCGCGGCCGGCGAGCCGCGCCGCACTCAGGTAGGCGCGGCCTGCGGCGTCGTCGTCGCCCAAGGACTCGGTGCGGGCTCCCTCGGCGAGGGCCTCGTGCACGCCGGCGGGGGCCTCGATGTGCACGAGGCGCACCTCTCCCGAGGCGTCGCGACGAGCCTGCGCCCAGAGGTCTTGCTCGGCCGACGGCGTGGGACCGTACTGGGCCACGAGGTTGGCGAGCTCGGGTGGCGCGTCGGACAGCGCGTAGGAGCGCGGCGAGCGCTCGATGAGCTCGGCGACCAGGCGGGTGACCTCGAGCGCGTCGCGCGGATCTTCGAGGCGACGCTCGACCCCGTGCAGGAAGTCGTCGAGCGCGGGGTAGGTGGGGCGCGCGGGCACGGCGACGGGCGTGCGCGACGGCGCGAGCAGCGCCTCCTGGGCAGGGGAGTAGTCGGGCAACCAGCTCGGCCGAAGGGAGGCGACCGGCTCCGGTGGAGCGGCGCGCTGCACCCAGCGCGGCTGGCAGCCCACGCTCGCGACGAGCGCGATCGCTCCGAGCAGCCACCTCGGGCGCGCACCTGCTTCGAGCCATCGCGCGACGGCCTGCATGTCTCTGGTCGTAGCAGACTCTCGCGCCCCGGTGCCCCGGGGATGCGGCGCACACCCAGGGGTGTCAGGGTGGGCACGCAAGGATGAGCGCGAGCAAACCCACGATCGACGTCGTCTTCAAGAAGGGCCGCCCGGTCGCGGCCTTCCTCCGCTTGCGTGCCGACGAGCTGGGGCGCAGCCATCGCACGGTGCCGCTCAGACCCACCATCACGGCGCACTACGACGCGGCGGGTCTACCGATCGGGCTCGAGCTCGCGCTGCCCTGGGAGGGCGGCTTGGCCGAGCTCAACGACGCACTGCGCGAGGTCGGCGGAGGCGCCGTCGACGCCGCCGACCTCGTCGCGCTGCGAGCGTATTGAGCCGGGCGCGACCGCTCAGGCCTGCGCGTGGGCTCGCACGAGACCACCGGCGGCGCGTGGATCGTCGCGGCGGAAGACGAGCGAGGCGAGCACGAAGGAGAGCCACAGCACGGCGAAGTGCCCGATCATCGCCTCGCCGCCGCGCTTGGCGAAGAGCGCGCTCGCGATGGGCGGCCCGACGAGCATGCCGAGCGCGTAGCAGGCGTTGTAGAGGCCGCCGGCGCGCGAGAGGTAGCGGGCCGGCACGACGAGCCCCTGCAGCGCGAGGCTCACGGGCGACACGCTCGCGAGCGAGGCGCCTGCGACGAAGACCGCGAGGTCGACGAGCGCGATGTGGCGCACGAAGAGGAAGCCGACGATCGCGCCGGTGCCCACGAGCGCGAGCACGCGCATGACCGCGAGGTGCCCGAGGCGATCGCCGAGGCGCGCGGCCACGTTCGCGAAGAGCAGCATGCCGCCGGCGAAGAAGGCCGGCACGAGGATGACCTGCTCCTCGGTGATGCCGCGCTCGAGCAGGTAGAGCGGCAGGAAGAGCACCACCGAGGCCTGGAAGTAGCCGTAGGCGAAGGTCGCGAGGCAGCTCATCTTGATGCGCCAGAAGAGCGCGCCCACGCCGAGCTCGGCGCTCGCCGCGCCGGAGCTCTCCCCGGCCTCGTCGCTCGCGCTTCGCTCGGCCTCCTCGGGTGCGTGCACCGTGCCACCGTCGAGCAGCGAGTACGCGGCGAGCGCGGTGCCGATCGAGAGCACGCCCGCGGCGATGAAGCTCGGCGGCTTGCCTGCGGCGCCCACGACGAGGCGCGCGACGAGCGGGCCGATCACGTAGCCGAGCGCGAGCGCGATCGCGTAGAGGCTCGTGAAGTAGCCCTTGTCCTCGCGCGGGGCGCGCTCGAGCAAGATCGTCTCCGAGGCGATCCACACGCCGACGCTGAAGGCGCCGTCGGCGTAACGCAAGAGCCCCACCGCGAGGTAGCTCGACGCGAAGGGGAAGGCGATCGCCGCCGCCGCGTAGCCCACGAGGCAGGCGACGAGCACGCCCTTCGCCGACCATCGCTTGATCGCCCAGCCCGCGGGGATCGACGCCGAGACGATGCCGCCGGCGAAGAACACCGCGAGCGAGCCGATCTGCTCCTTGGAGAAGCCCAGCTCCTCGAGCCAGACGCCGACGATGGAGATCGCCAGCCCGTAGGAGACACCCAACAGCAGGATGGTGAGGTAGACGACCCGGATGTTCCGGTCACGGACGCGCGCGAGCACTTGCGGATGCCGTCAGCTCACTGCGGGACGCCGGGCACGCAGATGCCCGCGGCACAGCCCGAGCCGGGCTGACAGTCGGCGCCCGAGGCGCAGGGGAAGGAGCAGCGCCCAGCTTGGAGGTTGCAGCGGTGTGTGCCGCACTGCGCGTCGGACTGGCAGGGCAGCGCGAGCGGGTTCGCGGGAGCGGCAGGCTGCGCGGGTTGTCCGTAGCCGGGCTGAGGCTGCCCGTAGCCAGGCTGAGGCTGCCCGTAGCCGGGCTGGGGCTGCCCGTAGCCGGGCTGGGGCTGCCCGTAGCCCGGCTGTCCGTAGCCCGGCTGTCCGTAGCCCGGCTGGCCGTAGCCCTGCTGGGACGGGTCCTCGGGGTCGCGGCCGCGCTCGCAGCCGAGCACGGCGAGAGGGGCGAGGACGAGCAGCAGACAGGCGGCGGCGGTCTTCATGAGCGATCTCCGTGGAGCGAAGGGAAAGCGTGCCTCGGCTGGCGACGTGCGGCCAAGGCTACCGGGGGTAGACGTCTCGATCACCCAAAACGGTGCAGCGTAGGCCGAGCTGACACCGGGCGGTGTCGAACGAGGACGAGCCACGGAGCTGCGCCTACACGCGCGCCGCTCAGCCGGGCGCACGAACGTCGGAGCAGCAGCGGAAGCCCTCTTCGTAGCCGTAGTCGTCTTCCTTGTGGAAATCGACCGTCGGCCTGCAGCGACCCCGCACCGGGCCCCACCAGCCGCCCTTCAGGCCGCTGCGATCCGGGTACTTCTTCTTCGGGATCTCGACCCACTCGTTGATGTTGCCGTTGAGGTCGTACACCCCGAACGGCGAGACGCACTCGCTGAGCGAGCCGATCGGCAGGCGCTGATCGAGCCGCTCGAGCTCCGCCTTGCAGCGAGGCGTGCGCATGCAGCGCTCGTAGGGGAAGAGCTTCTTTTCGCGCTTGCGGTACTCCTTGTCGATGCTGCACTTCGACGGATCGCGCTCGTAGCCGTAGGTGTAGGGCAGCGCCTCGGGCCCCTCGCAGGCGAAATTGAATTCCCGCTCCGTGCAGAGGCGCTTGCCGAGCTTCTCGCAGGTCTTCTTCGCTTCGGTCCAGGAGATGAGGAGCGCGGGCAGCTCGCCCGGCACGTTCGGGTACTCGTAGCGATCGATGCAGAAGTCGAGCCTGAGCTTCTCCTTCGAGAGGCACTTGGTCGGCGCGGCGTAGCGCAGGCAGCGCTCGCTCACGGTGCTCTTGTACTTCTCGCCCTTCGCTTCGGCGCGGGCGCGCTTCTTCAGATCGCGCTCGTACTCCTCGTGGTGCTCGAGGCACACCTGCTCGACCTCGGGGCAGTAGTCGCCTTCGACGCGCACCATGCCCTCCGCGCAGCCGTCGGTGCGGCCGGGCGAGGCCTGCTTCGACGGCGCGCTCGCCGCGGGCGCGGCGCTCGCCGACGCGGCGGCCGAGCTCCGGGGCGAGGCCTCCGCCGGTGCGCTCGCAGCCTGCGCGGCGGCCTCGCTCGAGGCCTCCACCGCCGGCGCGCTCGCCGCGGGCTGCGCTCGCTCGGCGCCCGGGTCACCGCAGCCGGAGAGCGAGACGCACGCCAGCCAGGCCGAGAGCGCCCGGCTCTGCGACGTCGACGCGTGGCGCGCGGCGCGGCTCGTCAGGCGCTGGTGTTCTCGAGGACCCATGCGGCGTACTCCGGGTTGCCCTCGCCGCCGAGCAAAGGGAGCGCGACGACCTCCGGCACGGTGTAGGGGTGCAGCTCCTTCATCGCCGCGGTGATCGCGGCGATGCGCGCCCTCCGTGTCTTCACGAGCAGCGTGGCCTCGACGTCCTCCGTGAGCGCGCCCTTCCAGACGTAGAAGCTCGTCACGCCCGGCACGACGTTGACGCAGGCGGCGAGCCTGCGCTCGACGAGCGCCCTGGCGATGCGCGCAGCGTCGCCAGGCGGCGCGTTGATGAGCACCACGCAGAGCTCGCTCGCTTCGCCGCCCGTGACGGGGCTCACGAGCGAGACGCCACCGGGCTGGGGTGGGCTGCGCGCGCCTTCACCAAGGCGTCGCCTTCTGCGCGGCGCGCACGAGCTCGACGATGCGCCTACCCACGTACTCCTCCACGTCGGCCGGGGCGATGTGGCGGTCGCGCGCGAAGTCGAACTCACGCGGCTTCGACTCGAGGTAGCTCACCTTGAGCGCCGCGGTGGAGCGGTCGAGCTCGACGACCAGGCTCAGCGCGCCGACGGTGAGCTTGCCACCCTCGTAGCTCGAGCTCTGGCCCTTCTCGGCGACGCGCTCGTGCGCGAAGGCGAGCGCCTCCTCGGCACCACGGAGCGCGAGCTCCGCGGTCGACAGCGCCTCGGCCACGCGTTTGCGCTGACGCTCGGCCTCTTCGGCTTCGCGCTCCGCCTTCGTCTTCACCGCCTCGATCAGCTCGTCTCGCCAGTTGGCCACGTCGTCCTCGATCCTGCTTCGATGTCAGAGGTACTGCGACCGACGGGCCTCCGAGCTCAGCGCTCGAGGCCCGTCTTGCGGCCGCTCGGTTCACGCCGCTCAGGCGCTCAGTTCGAGCTCTTCTTCGCGGCCTGCTCCTTCTGGAGCGTCTCGAGGCTCTCGGCCACGATGGGCTTCGGGTTCACGAGCTCGTGGTAGACCTTGCGCGCCAGCTCGCCGACCGGCCCCTTCTCGTCGCGCAGCGCCATGAGCACGCCGCGCTCCTTCATGAACTTGAGCGTGCGCATCGCGGCGGCGCGCGTCGCGTCGTCGCCCGTCTTGGCCGCCGTGTAGAGGCGGTAGCGCAGCACCACGCGCGTCTCGGAGTGCGGGCCGTTGTCGTATTGCAGGTTGTCGAACTGGCTCGAGAGGCGCTGGATGGCCCACTCCTGCGGGGCGTCGAACACCTTCACGCGCGCGATGGCCTCGGCGTTGTCGACCCAGCGGTAGATGTTGCCGCTCTTGAAGTCCTCGTCGCTCCAGAAGCCGAAGGCGCGGAAGTAGGCGTCCTTCAGATCGCCGAGCGCGTCCTTGCCGTGCTCGCCGAACATCGCGACCGTGCGCGCCGCGGTGGACTTGTCGCCGCCGAGGATGAGCGCGAGCGCCGCCGGGTTGCGCAGCTCGATGTCCTTCATCTTCTCGAAGAGCTTGTCGCGGCTCGCGTCGTCGAGCGGCGAGGCGCCGATCGCCTGCGCGACCGCGTTGCGCAGGCCGAAGGCGAGGTCCTGCGTGAGCAGGTCGACCAGCTCGCTCTTCACCTCGGGGACCGGCTTCAGCGAGAGCGTCGTCGCGTAGCAGGCGCCGATGAGCTGCTTGCGCTCCTGCTTCTCCTTCGCGAACTTCACCGCGCGCTTCGCGATCTCCTTCATGTCGTCGGGCGTCGCGCACCAGGCGAGCGCCTCGCAGGCCGCGAGCCGGGCCTCCTCGTGCCAGGTCTCGTCCTCGATGAACTCCATCATCGGCTTGACGGCCTTCGGATCGCCCCACTCGCCGAGGCCCTGCGAGGCGCCGTAGGCCACCGCGCGCAGCGCCATGCCCATCATCGCGAGGCCCGCGCCCTCGAGGCCGGCCTGCGTGATGTCCATCTTCGCGTCCTTCTTGCGCTTCAGCTGGTCGAGCAGCTTGGGGTAGGAGGGCTCGTCCTTCATGCGGCCGATGTAGCGGAGCGCGCTCTGCGCGGTCTCGAAGGCCGTGGGGAAGGGAGGCTGCGCGCCCTCCTTCGGGAGCGGATCGTCGGGGAAGGCCCACTTGCGCAGGCGATCGCGCGCCTCGTCGCTCTTGATGTTCGCGAGGAAGCGCACGCCGTTCGCGTGCGGCTGCGGCTTGTCGACGAGCCACGCGATGACCGGGCCCTCGGCGACGAGCAGCTCGGCGCGTTTGTCGGGGTGGAGGATCGCCAGATCCGCGAGCATGCGCGCGGCGACCACGCGGGGGTTGTCGGTGCGCGACATGTGACCGCCTTCGTCGGCCTCCCAGAACTTCTCCGCCTTGTAGAGCTTGAGCGGGTCGAGCTTGAGGCGCTCGGCGAGCAGCGGCACGGCGCGGATGTCGCCGACCTCGGCGAGGCGCAGGCCGGCCTCACCCTTCCAGTGCGGGTGCACCTCGGTCTCCGCGGCCCACTTGCTCAGGGAGGGCCCGATGCGCGGATCCTGCACCTGCTTGAGCATCTCGAAGATCTGCTTGTACTGGAACCAGTTGCGCTCCTCGGGCTCCTTCACGACCGTCTGCAGCGCGAACACGAGGCCCTCACCGCCGATGCCGTCGCGCAGCGCCTCGAGGAACTTCTTGCGGCTGTCGGCGTCGGCGCCCGTGAGCTTCTTCAAGAGCGGCTCGCGCGCCTTCTCGTCACCGATGCGGCCGAGGCCGTTGGCCGCCTCGCGGGCGACCTCGATATCCGCGTCGTTCACGAGCTTGATGAGCGTGTCGGTCCACTTCGCTTCGGCGTTGTTCGAGAGCACCGTCGCGAGCAGCTGGCGCACCGACGAGCTCGGGTCGTCGACGAGCTTGGCGAGCTCGTCGAGCGAGACGAGCTTCGGCAAGAGCTGCGGGTCGAAGGCGGCGCCGCCGCCGAGGCGCTGCACCTTCGAGAGGTGGCCCTTGCGGTAGAGATCCATCGCGGTCGGGAACACCGACGACTCGCCGAGCACGACGAGCGCCCAGACGATCTGCGGCTTGTCGCTGTCGTCGGCCTTGGCGAGCGCGGCGAGCAAGGGCGCCTTGCCCTCGTCGGCGCGGGGCGAGCCGTAGTG
>CALKVW010000064.1 GCA_938004785.1 uncultured Polyangiaceae bacterium | reverse complement strand
TCTCGAGGGCGAGGCCCTCGTTGAGGCGGAGGCCGAGGGCGTAGATCGTGGCGAGGGCGGCGCGTCGCACCGGGTGGCGGACGGCCCCGAGCACGGCGCGCGTCTCGCCGACGCTGAGCACGACGGGGAGCATGCGCGGCTTGTTGACGCGGAGCAGGTCGAGGACGGGCCAGTCGCGCTGGAGCGTGTGCAGGAGGAGGAACCTCAGCGCGTGCACGGCGAGGTTGATGCTCGAGGGCGCGAGCTTCTTGGTCTCGCGGAGGTAGAGGAAGTAGCGACGCAGGTCGTCCTCGACCAGATCGCCCGGCTCCTTGCCGGCCCAGTCGACGAACTGCCTCGCAGCCGCCAGGTAGCCCTCCTGCGTGCGCGGCCGGAAGTCCCGCAGCCGCATGTCCTCGCTCATGCGCTCGCGCCAAGTCGAGATCGTCACCATGGTCTCCTCCAGGGAAACCGCGGCGACTCCGCGTCACCGCGGAGCGACCAGCATCGCAGCAAGCGACGGCGCGGGACGACGGTGCCCGTGCCGTGCTACCAATGTGGAGCCGACGGGGTGGGTGGGCGCGATGGGGCGTCTGCAGCTACCGCGCTTGGCGCGGTTTCGTTCAACAAGCCGCTGAAGCTGAATGCCGCGCGCTTCAGCCGTTCGGGAGGCTCGGGGTCACACGAGTGATGGTAGGGTTGCTCGCCGCGCAGCTTGGCGGCCAGCCGTTGGCCAGAGGACTGGCCGTACTGGGGCTATCGACCAGGCTGCTGCGCGGCGCCAGCTGGTAGGCGAGCCACTCTTCAGCGCACGCTCGGTTTGGCAGGTCGAGGTCGAAGTCGTCCGCGAGGTTCCCGCTTCCGAAACCTCGACCCCGCGCTCGGGTCGACGGCGCGCTCTGGGCGCGCCGGCTCTGCTCGGTCCTCTGCACTTCCCTGCATGGCCGGTGGGTCCTGCCCCGAGCGCTGCCCTGCGCTTCGGCACCAAGTACCCTCACTTGCCGGATGGGAGCGGCGTCTCCACGGAAGCCGCTCTTGGGCGCCACGTCGGAACTGCTGCCGCGCTACGTGAGGCTCGCGGAGTGAACTGCGCCCGCGACCGCTGAGCGAAACTGTCGCCGTGACGAGGCCCAGGTCGCCCGCTAGACTCATCACCGTGAAGCTCGCTCTCGATCTCAGCGAAGCCCAGTCCGAAGCCCTGCTCGCTCGCGCGAAGACGCTCGGCGTCGCGCCCGAGGACCTTGCTCGCGCCGCCGTGGCGGAAGTGTTGTCGGTACCGTCGGAGGACTTTCGCGCCCGGGCCGAAGAGCTCCTACTCCGCAACGCGGAGCTCTACCGTCGCCTCGCATGAGGTACCTCGGGCTCGCCGAGGTGACGTGGCTCCATGACCGGATCATCGCGACTTCGGGAGGCTCCCCGGGCCTGCGCGACCTCGGCCTCTTGGAGGCTGCACTCGCGCAGCCTCGGGCAACCTTCGACGGCCTCGACCTGTACCCCGATCTGATCGCCAAGGCTTCGTCCCTCTGCTTCAGCCTCGTGAACGGACATGCGTTCATCGACGGCAACAAGCGCATCGGCCACGCGGCGATGGAGATGTTTCTCCTGCTCAACGGCGCGCGGTTGGTTGCCGAGGTGGACGAACAGGAGAGGCTGATCCTCGATCTGGCCGCCGGCTCGCTCTCGCGCGAGGCCCTCGAGGCCTGGATTCGCAGACACACCAGTGAGGAGCCTGGCTAACGAAGTAGCGTTTTCGCGGCGACGGAGCGCGCCTCGCGGAGCGAGGGGCGCGCAGGCCGTCGCTACAGCGCTTGTTGGAGGTCAGCCCAGGTAGGCTTGCCTCGCCTGCCGCTGGTCGACGCAGCTATCTTCTCGCGCCCACGGAATGTCGAGGCAAGAGTGATCATCTCCCAGGTTCAGGCCGACGAACGAGAACAGCTGCTCGAGCTGGCAGTAGGCACAGGGCTCTTCTCACCCGAAGACGCCGAGGGCCTCTTGGGCGGCGTCTTGGATTCATTGGCCGCCCAAGCGCTCCCAGCTGGCCATGCCGCTGTGGCATGCCGAGCCGCCACCGGCGAGAAGATCCTCGGCTGGTCCTACTTCGCACCGGATCCCTACGCTGAGGGTGTCTTCAATGTCTGGTGGATCGGTGCGGACCCCCTGCAGCACGGTCGTGGGGTGGGAGGCGCCTTGCTTGCCCACGTGGAGGCCCAGGCGGCGAAGTCTGGCGCCAGGGTCGTGGTCATCGAGACGAGCGATCAACCTCTGCTGGCGCGGGCCCGAGCCTTCTACCTCGAGCGCGGTTATGCAGAGCGTGGGCGCATTCCCGATTTCTACGCGACCGGCGACGCCAAGGTGATCTTCTCCCGCACTCTGGCTGAGCCCGGCTGAGCCTTCCCCAGCTGGATGGCACACGAGATGACGCGATGCTGCGCAGGATCGCTCGCTGACTGGACGAGAGACGGCAGCGAGAACCAGGTGACCCCGGCGGGCGTTCTCGGCGGAGGCGTAGCCCGACGCCATACGGCCGGTTGCGATGCTCGCGAAGCTCGAGCAGCTCTCCTCGAGCCGGCGTGATCTGGAGCCGCTCATCGGAGCTCGGGCGCGAGTGTCCGAGGTGCTCGGGCGGAAGCGCGCGCTCACGCTGCCCATGATTCGCCGGATCCATGCAGCGCTCGGAATTCCAGCGGACGTCTTGATCGCAGAGCCTACGCGGGGATCACGGCGCACGCGAAGCCCTGCCCTCGCATCCCGTCGGGTGAAGCCGGCCCGGAGTAGCGCTCGAGATGCGCCGTGTCCAACAACGCGCCGGAGCAGGCGGCCTTCGGCAGCTGCTCAGCGCGAGCTCGTCAGCCAGACACCGCAGTGACCCAGTTCAAGATGGTCACACCCTTGAACTGCTTGAAGTCTGACGGGTTCGCGGTGACGAGTGGCAGTCCACAGGTCGCAGCGATGGAGGCGATCTGACCATCGACGAATGGTGCCGTCTTGCCGGCGCGCTCCAGGCGAGCCCGCTCCTCACCATGCCACTCTGCCGCACGTTCATCGTAAGGAAGAACCGGCAGTGTGGCTCTGACGACCTCTTCGAGGAACGCTTCGAGCATGGCGCGACGTGCTCCCTTCGCGAGCCGTCGCGTGCCGAACTGCAGCTCGTGCCAGACCGGCGCGCAGATCGCGCACTCACCACCGTGCTCCGCCAGCTTCCGCAAGACCCCCGGGTCTGGCGTTCTCCACACGACAGCGGACACGGTGCTCGTGTCGAGCATGAAGCGCGTCACAGCTTCACACGCCTCCCAGGGTCGCTGTCCCGGAGGTCCTTCGCCCAACCTGGCTCGAGTCCGTCGCGAGCGAGGTCGTGTTCGTGCAGGAAGCCTTCGTACGCCGTGGTGAAAGCCACGCGATCTCCACGTAGCCGAGCGAAGCGCGCCGCCGAGATCACGACGGCAACCTTCTTCCCGCGGCGCGTGATCTCCACGTCGTTCCCAGCCTCGACCTCATCGACGATCTCCGCGAGGTTGGCACGCGCGCCTGCGACGGAGTAGCTCTTGGCCATGACAAGAGTGTACATGAACATGTACAGCTGGCCAGGCGGCTGAGAAGAAGCACTCTTCGTGGAGTGCGGGGGGCGCCTCGCGGAGCGAGGGGCGCGTGGGCCTTCGCTAGCTCGTCTCGCTCCCACGGCAGGTCGGTCGGCGCGCCGGCAGGACGAACCCTTCAGCTCGCGCGAAGTAGCTTCGTGCGAGGTGTACGCGTCGCCCCCTCAGGCTTTGCGCTTCCGCGGTCGCTTGCCACTCGCGCTCGCATCGCCTCCGAGCAGCGCCGTGCCGCGCGCGATGGCGCCGACGTCGTCGAAGGCCTCCGTGGCGGGCTGGCCGAAGGCGGCTTCGAGCTCGCGCCGGAGCAGCGGCATGCGCGTGACCCCGCCCACCAGGAGCAGCTGATCGACGGGGCGCCCTGCGAGGGCGACGTCGCCAGCGAGGGCGCGCGCGTGCGCGAGCAACCGCTCCACGAAATCGCGCACGAGGCCTTCGAGCGTCGACCGCGTCAGCACCTCCGCGACGCTCACGGGGCCCTTGGGGCCCATCGACAAGAACGGCAGGTTCATCTGCTCGCTCTCGCGCGAGGAGAGCGTGATCCTCACCTCCTCGCCGACCTTGGCGAGGCGCCGCATCGACGCGGGCTCCTTGCGCAGGTCGACCCCGCTCTGTGCCTGGACCCGCTCGGCGACCCACTCCGCGATGCGCGAGTCGAGATCGGCTCCGCCGAGCTCCGGCTCCGATCGTCGCGCGAGCATGTCCACGCCCTCGGCGCCGACGCTCGCGAGGGCCAGATCGCTGCTGCCGCCCCCCACTCGGACCACCGCCAGCCGCTCTCGGGCCGAGCCAGCGGGTCTGCTCGCCCACCAGGCGCGCGCGATCGCCGTCGGGGCCTCCACGACGCCGCGCAGCTCAAGGCCAGCGGCCGCGGCGGCGTCGGCCAGCGCGGCGCGCCCCTTCTCGGACATGCCCGCCGACACCGCGATCGTCGCGGTGTCGGCCGGGGCGCCGAGCGCGGCCTCGGCGCCTTGCTTCACGCGCCGCAGGACGGCTGCGCAGAGGGTCGTGGTGTCGTGCGTCTTGCCTTCGATCTCGAGCTCGACCGAGCCGTCCGCCGCGCGGGTGAACGCGAGCCCGCTCCAGATGGCCGGCCGATGAGCCGCCAGCGCCTCGTGATCCAGGCCGAGCAGCCGCGGCACGCCAGCCACGGTGCTTCGAGGCTTGTTGACGAGCTGTGCCTCCGCCTCCACTCCGGCGACGAGGTCTCCGCCAGGCGTCACGTGCACCACGGCGGGCAGACCCGCGCCAGCTGCAGCGAGGGCTTGGAGGATCACCGAGCCGCGGAGCGGGATCGCGACCGGACGATCTCCGTCGAGCACGGCGAGCTCGGTGGTACGGAAGCCCAGGTCGATGGCCAGGCTGAGGGGCGGAGCTGCGGATTTTCGGGGTGGCATGGTGCTCGATGGCTCAGGAGTCGCGGTGCGTGTCGGGCCAGAGGTCGTCGCTTTCGCTGCGACTCGAACCAATGAAATCGACGTGCCGGCGGTTTGCTTCGCGTGCGAGGCTGCGGCGCCTCGCGCAGCAGCGCGCCGCGAAGCCCACGCCTCAGGGCCGCGTCACGGCGTAGCTCGAGAGGTGGTATGCACCGTCGTCTCGCTGCACGACGACGCGGCCCGGGGCGGCGGTGAGGAAGACCCCGCCGACGACCTCCACGGGCGCCTCGCAAGGCGCGGAGCCCTCGAGCGACTCCACGCAGCAGACGTGGAGCTTGGAGGTGGTGAGCACGTAGAGCTCGTCGCCGGCGACCGCGATGTCGAGCACGTCTTCGAGCTCCACCCCGTTGAGCGTGAGGGGAGTCGCCACGGTGCTTGGGCCGGTGTCGGGCAGCGCCCCCCAATGGAGCGATGTCAGCGCGCCCTGGACGAAGGCGACGTAACGACGATGCTCGTGCGAATAGCCGAGGTCGACCTTTGCGCCGGCGAGGGATGCTTCGATCAACGATGGCGCCGAGGGGCTGCATGGGTCCCCGCTGCAGCGGCGGACCGTGCCGTCGTCCTTCGCCCAGACGATGTTCTGACCGTCGCCGACGAGCTGAACGACGCCACCGGTCTCCACGGTGCTCGCGATCCCCGTGGCCCTGCGTAGCGAGCCGTCTGCGTAGCGACCGTAGACGTTGCCGTCGATCGCGCTCGCCTCGACCAGGGCCGCCCCGAGGCTCAGGAGCGTGACGGGGTACTCCTGGATCGTCGCGCCCTCCGCGCGCATCCAGGTGACCCGTCGGGTCGTGTTCACGCTGTCGTGGTGCGTGACGAGCACGCCCCCGGCGAAGTACGGCGAGAGCTCCGCGTTGAGCAGCGGCTCGGGTGAGCCGGCTCGGGTCGCCGCGGGGGCGACCTGAGGCGTGGCCGCGCGCAGCGCCTCGAGCTGGAGCAGGGGGTTGAGCGCGTAGAGGTCGGCCTCGTTCGCCGTCGAGGGCGAGATCTCGAGCTTCGAGGACTGGGCGCGCGTCGCCTCCGTAGGGACGGTCACCGCGCGCACACAGGCAGGCACGCTGCCTCCCTCGCCGCCGCCGCTGCCCGTGGAGGACGCAGCGGTGATGCCTCCCCCGCCTTGGCTCGTGGACGTCGAGCTCGTGCTGGAGCCGCCCCCGCCGCTCGCCGGGCCTCCGCCTTCGCCCTCGTCGACGAACAAGATGCACCCAGCGGCGAGCGACGCTCCCGCGAGCGCGATCGCCGGAATCAGAGGGGTGCGCAGGGCTCGTCGCATGTTCGGATACTCGCGCACCAGGCTTGGCGCGTCAAAGCGGGCTGGTCTCGCTCGCCGCGTCGGACGCTCGAGTGTCTCGCTGGCCCGTGGCCGAGCTAGGCTCTCCGTCATGGGGCTCCTGACCTTCAGCATCAACCTCACCCTCGACGGCTGCGTCGACCACCAGGAGGGCATCGCCGACGACGAGACGCACGCATTCTTCACCCGCCTGATGGACGAGGGCGGAGCGATGCTATGGGGCCGCGTCACCTACGAGATGATGGAGAGCTACTGGCCTGCGGTCGCTCGAGGCGAAGAGGAGGCGCCGCCGGCGATCCGCGAGTGGGCGGTCAAGCTGGAGGCCAAGCCGAAGTACGTGGTCTCGTCGACGCGAACGGACTTCCCCTGGACCCACAGCCACCACATCGAAGGCGAGCTCGGCGCGGGCGTGCAGAAGCTCAAGGACGCGACCCCGGCCGGCGTGCTGCTCGGCAGCGGCAAGCTCGCGACCGCGCTCGACCAGCTGGATCTGATCGACGAGTACAGGTTCCTCGTGCACCCGAGGATCGCCGGCCACGGCCCGACGCTCTACCAGGGCGGGCTGCCCAGCACGCGACGGCTCGAGCTCGTCTCGGCGGCGCCGCTCCGCAACGGCGCGGTCGCCGTACACTACCGGCGCGCCGCTGCCTCCGGCGTGCGTGGGTGATGGCGCGATCCGCCCGACCCCGTCAGGCTTCGTTCACGCCGCGGATGCAGGTCATCGATGCGCATCTCCAAGCCGATCCGTCAGCTCCTCTACCTGCTCGTGCCGCTCGGCGTCGGCGGCTCTCTCGCCGCGGCCACCCTGAGCTCGCTCGGCTGGCCGGCCCTCTGCTTCTTGGTCCTGGCGTTTCCACCGTCGTCGCTCCTCCTCACGCTGCCGATCGACGCCCTCGATCACTGGCTGCGTCGCCGAAGCTGCGACCCGATCTGGCTCCTCAGCGTGGAGGGCAAGGCGTGGTTGGAGAGCGAGGAGGGGCGCAGCTGGAGCGCGGCGCAGGGCGCCCGTGACGCGTAGCGCACCGCCCCGCGGGAAGCGGACCTGGACATGACACCCGAGGAGCGTGGCGCGCTCTACGCGGGCCGGATCGAGGTGGTGGCGGGCGACGGCGCGCTCGAGGCGCTCATCGCGGCGCTGTGGGCGCGCCTCAGCGCGCAGTTCGCGCCGCTCGACCCCGTGCTCGCCTACGACGCATTGGGGAACGACGCATTCTTCGAGCGCTTCGCGCCGCTGCGTCAGGGTCTGCCTCACGACGAGGCCGTCGTCAGGCTCGCCGAGCGCGCGCTCTCTTCGCTCGGCGTCGACCGCCGGGCCTACCGCGTGGACCGGCCACGCATCCGCGCCGTGTCGTCTGGCGCCCACGAGGTGCCGGCGGCGCGGCCAGCCTATGGGCAGCACCGCGACACGTGGTACGCGAACCCGCAGGCGCAGCTCAACCATTGGATCCCGCTGCACGAGGTGCTCGACGAGGAGCGTATGGGTTTCTTCCCCGAGCATTTCGATCGCCCGATCGAGAACGGCTCCGCTGGCTTCTCGCTCGAGGGCTGGCGCGCACGGGGCGGCTTCCAGGCCTACGCCAAGCCGCAGCCGACGGAGCAGTTCCACCCCACGCCCCTTCGGCCACTGCCCTGGGCCGAAGCCAAGCGCTTCAGCGTGCCTCGCGGCTCCGTGCTGCGCTTCTCGGCGCAGCACCTCCACGGCACCGTACCGCACCGGAGCGGGCGCACGCGCTACACGCTCGAGCTGCGCGTCGTGCACGAGGCCGACCACCGCGCGGGGGTCGGTGCGCCGAACGTCGATTGCGCTTCGCAAGGCGACGCCTCCGAAGATTACCTGCCGACGAGAGCATGAGGCGCGCGGAGCCCGGCCCCGCGCGCCTCGATGCATTCGTGGCGGCGCCGCGCGCCGCCGGAGCTCACTGATAGAGGCCGAAGAAGCTGCCGGCGCCAGCGACGACGACCGAGCCGTCGGCGCGGATGCTGCACTTGCTGAGCGAGGCGCCCGGTGCGCTCGGCGTGATGTCGGTGAAGGTCTGGCCGCCGTCGGTGGAGCGCATCGCGAGGCCGGTGC
>CALKVW010000063.1 GCA_938004785.1 uncultured Polyangiaceae bacterium | reverse complement strand
CTCGCGGCGGGAGGCCGCGCGAGCGCGATCTCGGGCGGCCCCATCGACTGGGCGCGAGGTCAGCTCGTCATCAGCAACGGCAAGGTGCACGACGAGCTCATCGAGGCGATCGGCTGAGCTCGTGGGCCCAGGAGTGGGCCGGCGCCGGCGCGCGCCTCGGAGCTAGAGGATGCCGTGTCCCACGGGCTTGGCGATGGGCGCAGCGGTGGGCTTCGCCGCTGGCGTGCTCGTCGCGGGCGAGGCGGGCGTGGTCGGCGGCTTCGCCTGGACGGCCGGCTTCGAGACGGCCACCGGCTCGGGCTTCTTCGCCACGGGTGCAGCCGAGGCGCTCGCCACGGGCTCCGCCGAGGCCCCGGCGCTCGCTTCGGGTGCGGCGCTCGCGCTCGCGACCGCCTCGGCCGACGGCGGGGCGGCGGCGCTCGGCTCGGCAGTGAGCTCGGCGCTCGCGGGCTCGCGAGGCTGGGGCGCCTCGGGCTCGGCGGCCGACGTAGTCTCCGCGGGCGCGCCCTTCTTCTGGCTCATCACGTAGTAGCCGCCTCCACCCAGGCCGAGCAGCGCCACGGCGCCGAGCGCGATGGCGACGATCGGCGCGCCCTTGGAGGGCGTGGGCTGCGTCGCGCCCCAGGCCGGGTGGGTCGTGCCGGGCACGTGGGAGCCGATCGCTCCAGCGGGCGGCGTGGCCATGTGCGCCGTCGCGCCCTGCGCCGCGCCGAGCGGTGAGGGCAGGTTGAGCCCGCTCGTGCCCGGCGACACACCGGCGACGACCGCGAGCGCCGCGGCGAGCTCACGCGCGCTGCCGTAGCGCATCTCGGGGCGCTTCTGCAGACAGCGGCGGATGATCGCGTCGTACTCGGGCGTGACGTTCGGGGCGACCGCGACGAGCGGCGGCGGCTCGTCGCTCAAGACGCCCGAGCAGACCTCGGTGATCGTATCGCCGGGGAAGGGCACGCGGCGCGTGACGAGCTGGTAGAGGATGACGCCGAGCGCCCAGAGATCGGTGCGAAAGTCGACGTTCTTCGTCGAGCGCATCTGCTCCGGCGACATGTAGTAGGGCGAGCCCATGATCGCCGTCGTGCGCGTCATCGAGCCGCTCGCTTCGTCGGCGCCCGAGGTCTTCGAGATGCCGAAGTCGAGCACCTTCACGCAGGGGCTGCCGTTGGCGCGTTTGGTGAGGAAGAGGTTCGCCGGCTTCAGATCGCGGTGCACGATGCCCGCGTCGTGCGCCTCGGCGATCGCGTCGCAGGCCTGCAGCACGTAGGTGGCGGCTTCGGCGGCGGGCAGCACGCCTCGCTCTTCGAGCACGCCCTCGAGGTCTTTGCCCGAGAGGTGCTCCATCACCATGTAGGGCGAGCCGTTCTCGAGCCTGCCCACGTCGGTCACCTTGGCGACGTGCTCGCTCTTGAGCTTCGCCGCCGCGCGCGCCTCGCGCACGAAGCGCTCCACCGCCTGCGCGTTCGTGAGCGCCGCGGGCAGCATGAACTTCATCGCGTAGAGCTCGTGGAGCTCGCGGTGGCGCACGGCGACCACGACGCCCATGCCACCCGCGCCGAGGATGCGCTCGACCACGTACTTGCCGAGCAAGACGTCGCCGATGTTCACCGGGATGGGGGCTTGGGGCGCGTTCATGGGTGCGGTCTCAATCTGCCACGATGCTCCGCGCGGCGCAGCTCACTGTCGGTAGCGGGCGAAGACGGCGTCGTTCAGGCCTGCGTTGGGCAGGTTGCCACCGCCGAAGCTGACCGAACCGTTGAAGTTGCCTGCGGTGATGATGTCGCCGCAGCTCGTCAGACCGAAGCCGCCGAATCGGTCTGCTCCCGTGCCACCGTAGCGCCTCGCCCAGCGGTGTGCTCCGTCACCCGGGGCGATCTTCAGCAGGAATGCGTCGCTCGATCCTGCCGAGACGCTCCCAAGCACGCCGAAGAACATCGTACCTGCGTAGGACCCGCTCATCACCACCGCGTCGTCGCTCCCGATGTGCAGGTCGTTGACCCAGGTGCTGGTACCGGTGCAGTTGTAGGACTTGCTCATGAGGTAGCTGCCATTGGCCGCATACTTCACGAGCAGGAGGTCCTGCCCGGTCGACGTAGGCGAGATCTCCGTGCCAGCGACACCGTCGAGGTTCACCGCGGTGTCGAACTTGCCCGCGACCCACACCTCGCTGGTGGAGAGCACACCGACCTTGAGCGCCTGCTCGTTGCCCGCCGACTGGAAGGCGCGCGTCCACTGGTGGTTGCCGTTGAGGTCGAAGCGCACGACGAAGCCGTCGAAGCCACCCGCAGGGGTGATGTTGCTTCCGCCGAAGTTGAAGGCCGTGTTGAGCGATCCGACCAGTACGATATCGCCGTTGGGAGCGACCGCGAGGCCGCTGGCTTCTTCCTGGCCGCTGCTGCCGAAGCGTTTGCTCCAGACGTGCGTCCCGTCTGCGGCGTAGCGGACCAAGAAGATGTCCTCGTTGCCCGCGCTGCTCAGGTTGCTGCCGCCGAGGTTGATCGTGCCGCCGAACTGGCCGACGGCGACCACACCGTTGTCCGGCATGCGAGCGATCCCCGTCACATAGTCACCGCTGGTACCGCCGAGCAGCTTCTTCCACGCCACCGTGTGGTTGGTGTTGAACTTCGCGATGAAGCCGTCGCCACCCACGCTCGAGAGCGTCGCACCGGAGCCGAAATTCTCGGCGGAGCCGCCTCCCAAGTATCCGCTCAAGACGTAGCCGTCGGAGAGTTTGACGAGGCTCCCGCCTGCGTCGCTCGAGCTCCCTCCGAAGTCCCTCGCGTTGATGACGTTCCCGTCGGCGTCGTAGCGAACGACCATGATGTCGCTGCCACCGTCGCTCGTGAGGTTGCTCGCGCCGACCGTGAGCGAGCCCGAGAAGGTCCCCACCGCCACGATCGTGCCGTCGTCGAGCACGAGTGCGTCACCGCCCTCGTCGGAGCCCGCATTCCCCACCGCCCGGCTCCACACGTGCTCGCCGGTGCAGGTCGACGCGGTGCCCGAGCAGTCCTGGTCGCCGGCGACGAGGCAGGAGTCGCAGGCCTGCGGCCCCACCTGGCCGACGCAGGCGCCGTACTGGTTGCCCTGTCCGGTGGCCGTGCACGTCGAGGTGCCGGCGGCGCAGATGCCGACGCCGGGTGTGCCCGTCGGGAAGGTATAGCAAGACTGCGACTGCCCCAGCATGCAGGCGCAGCCGGGCCCGTCTTCGTCGGTCTGCCCGTCGCAGTCCTCGTTTACTCCCGAGAAGCCCGGCCCGCACTGCTCCTGCGCAGGCGTGACCTCACCCGAGCACAGCTTCACGTTGTTTTCGCAGGCCCAGGTACCGCCGACGCAGATGCCCACGTTCTGTGTGCCCGAGGGGCCCGTGTAACAGGCCATGCTCTCCTCGGCCCACGGCACGACGTTGCCGCCTGCACAGCTGCCGCAGCCCGAGGTGGGCGTGTCGGTGTCGTCGATCGCGAGCTGGCCACCCGCCTCGCAGGTGGGCACGCGGCAGTCTCCGTCGACATCCTCCGCGGGGGTGTCCTGGAGGTTGTCGACGGTGATCACGGCGCCCTCGGCGCTGCACGCCGGGCTCGAGCAGTCGCCGGGCGTCTCGTCGTCGGGGGCGTCGCTCGGGTCGGCCTCGCTGACCGGCGCGCCGTCGACACAGGTGGGGCGCTGGCAGTCGCCGGCTGCGTCGTTCGTCGGCGGATCTTGCCCCGCGATCTGCACCACGCTGCCGTCTTCGCAGGCGGGCACGAGGCAGTCGCCCGGCGCCTCGTCGGCAGGGGGGTCGTCGGCGGGCGCGTCGATCAGGCCGCTCTCCTGGCACGCAGGCGCGCGACAGTCGCCCGGCGTGGCGTCGGCGGGCGCGTCGCTCGCGTCGATCACCGAGACGAGCTGGCCGTCTGCGTTGCATTCGTTGCGCTTGCAATCATCTTCGCCGGCCTCGTCGATCACCGTGCCGGCGGGGAGCAGCGAGTAGGCGCAGGCCCCTTCGATGCACTCGCCGACCACGCAGGGCTCGTCGGCCAGGTTGCAGTTGTCGTCGGAGCTGCACGAGACCGGGTCTTCGACGCCGATGATGGCGCGGCAGCCGATCGTGGGCGGCAGGATGACGCCGGCGGTGAGCGTGAGCAGGGCGTAGGCGAAGGGGGAAGTGGTGCGCATGGTGACGATCTCGCGAAGTGAAGAGGGCCCGACTCAGAAGCTCCCGGACAGACTCAGCCCACCGGGCAAGGGCGCGAGCTCGAGGGACAGCCCAGCCTGCTCGTCGGCGGGGCGCGCTTCGTCGCCCGAAGGCGCGACGAGCACCATCACGAGCCCGCCCGCTGCGAGCGCGCCGCCCGCGATGAACATCACCGTCGACACGTCGGCCATCGAGCCGGCCTGACCGAGCAGGTCGTTGCCTTCGCGCGTGCAGCGCCCGCCCGGGCAGGCCGCCTCGGCGTCGCTGTTCGTGCCCATGGCGACGGCGCCGAGCACCGCGCCCACACCCAGGCCGACGACGCCCACGCCGCCGACGACGAGCCCAGCGGGGAAGAGCCAGGTCGGCTCGGAGCTCGAGCCCGCCGAGGGTCCGGGGCTGGGCGGAGGGTCGCTGAGGCGCGCCTTGGGGTCGTCTTCCAGCACGGGGACCTCGACGGTGAGCTTCGCGCCATCCGCCGGGATCTCGGCCTCGAGCGACCAGGGTTTCTTGCCGTGGGCGGTCGCCTCGATGAGGTGCTTGCCCGCGTCGACCGGGATGGCCTCGCCGAACTGCACCGGCCCGACGAGCACGCCGCCGCGCTTGATGCTCAGCCCAGGCATCTTCGCGACGGCCTCGGGCACGCTCAGCGTCATCTGCGCGAGCTTCGGCTTGAGCGCAGCCGCACGCTCACCGGCGAGCCGCTGTCGCTCGCCCTGGCCCGCGCGCCCGGCCGCCGCCTCCACCAGTGAGTACTGCAGCCACGCGCTCGCGAGCCGCCCTTGGCCCTCGTAGCACTCGGCGAGCGTGAGCTTCGCGCCGAGGCCCTCGGGCATGAGTCGCGTCACCTCCTCGAGCTTGGGGCAGGCCTCCGCGTAGCTCTTCGCCGCCATCTGCTCGACGGCCTTGTCGTAGAGCGCCTGCGCAGCGGCGACGTCGCCCTGGGCGTGGGCTCCGTGCACGAAGGCCGAGGACGCGAGCGCGAACGAGAGCACCGAAGCGGAGAGGAAGGTCGATCGCATGGCTGTGTTCTTCTTCGACGAAGAAGCGCCGAGCCCACCTGCTCTCGCCCCCCGCCCGGCCGAGACCATAACCCGCTTTGGGAGCCCTGTGGACCCTCGCGCGGCCCACGGTTCGCTCCGAGGACGATGTCTCCAATCGGAGACATCCCAGGTGGTACGGCGAACGAAAGAAGACGCCCCGGCCCGTGAAGGACCGAGGCGCCGTGCCGAGCGAGCCGGGGGAAGGCGGGAGGGGGGAGAACGCCCGCTCGACCTCTGCCACGTGGGGTAGCTCCACGGCGCGACAAGTCCCCGCCCATCGCATTCCCTCGGCTCGGGAGCGCGCGAACTCCGTTCAGCCGGGTGGCTCCACCGGTGGCAGACGACGCAGGAGCCGCTGGCGCTCCGCGAGCTGAGCCTCGATGAGCGCTTGATCGGCGGGCCGCTCGATCAGGGTCCAGGTGTCGTGCTCGTCGGAGCCCGCGACGGCCGCGAGCAAGAGCTCCGCCGCGCGCGCGGGAGGGATCCTGCCGTCGAGGCGGCCCGGGAGCTCGACCACGGCGCTGCGGGCTCGCAGCGCGCTCATCGTGCTCAGCATGCTCGTCACGATCTGCGCGTAGCGTGGCTCGTCGAAGCTCGCGCGTTCGCCCGCGCCGAAGAGCACGAGCTTGTCGAAGCTCGTGCGCGGCTTGCCGGGCAGCATGAGCACCTCGCCGACCTCGCCGGTGAGGAACTGCTCCCGCATGAGGCGAGAGAGCCGGCCGCACAGGCGCCAGTCGTAGAGCCCGGCCACGCCGTGGGCGGGGCGAGCGTCGCGGTAGACGCAGGCGAGCAGCACCTCGGACTCGAGGCGATCGAGCTGCGCGAGCTGAGGGGGGACGAAGCGGAGCAGCAAGGGAGCTCGACGGGCGCGGCCTGGGTCAGACGCTGATCGCGCCCTTGCGGAAGTCGCTCGTCGCGATCTTCACGTTCACGCAGGCGGGCCGCTTCTCTTCGTTCGCCGCGCGGAAGGCCGCGTCGAGCGCGGGGCCGAGCTCGGCGACCGTCTCCACGTAGGCGCCGAAGCCGCCCAGCGCCTCGACGACCTTCTCGTAGCGCGTGTGGTCGAGCGCGGTCGCGACGCTGCGCTCCTTGCCGTAGAGCTCGACCTGCCCACGTCGGATCTGCGTCCACGCCGCGTCGTTGCCGATGATCGCCACCACGGGGATGCCCTGGCGCGCCATCGCCTCGAACTCGAGCGCGTGGAAGCCGAAGGAGCCGTCGCCGTAGACGAGCACGACGTTCGCGTCGGGGCGCGTGAGCTTCGCCGCCATCGCGTAGCCCGGGCCCACGCCCAGCGTGCCGAGCGGCCCCGGATCCATCCAGACCTGGGGCGCCTCGAGCTTCAGCACGTAAGCGGCGGTCGCGACGAAATCGCCGCCATCGCCGATGATCACGTCGTCCTTGCCGAGGCGCTTGCCGAGCTCCGAGCAGACCCGGAGCGGGTTCGGCGGGTTCGCCTCGCTCTCGATCTCGGCGAGCATCTTCGCGCGGCTCTTCGTCTCCGCCTCGCGCACCGCGCTCAGCCAGGCCTCTGCCTTCTTCGAGGGCACGGCCTCGAGGAGCTGCTCGAGCACGACGCCGCTGTCGCCGTGGATCGCCACGTCGAGCCTGCGGTTGCGCCCGAGCTCCGCGCCGTCGAGGTCGACCTGCACGAGCTTGGTCGACGCGGGCAGCGCGCGCCCATAGTCGAGGCGGAAGTCGAAGGGCGTGCCGAAGACGAAGCAGACGTCGGCCTGCGAGAGCGCGAACTTGCGCGAGCGCGTCATCAGGTTCGGGTGCTCGTAGGGCAGGGCGCCGCGCGCCATGCCGTTGAGGTAGAACGGAGCCTGCCACGCGTCGGCGACGCGCCGCACGACGCCCTCGCGCGGCGACCAGCGCAGCTGCGTGCCCACGATGAACATGGGCCGCTCCGACTCGGCGAGCAGCTTCGCGGCCGCGGCGACGCTCACAGGGTCGCCGCCCGGCCGAGGCGCGGCCTGCGGCGCCGTCGCAGGAGGCGCGTCGTCGGCCCAGTTCATGAGCAGATCGAGCGGCATCTCGAGGAAGACCGGCCCGGGCACACCCGCCATCGCGATACGGAAGGCCGAGTCGACGTACTCCTGGATGCGGTCGGTCGAGGGCACGGCCACGCTCCACTTCGTGATGGGGCGCATCAGCTCGAGGTGGTTCATGTCCTGGAGCGAGCCCATGTCCTGGAGCGCGCGCGGCCCCGCGCCGCCGATGATCAGCATCGGGATGCCCGCGCGTTGTGCGTTCGCAGCGGCCGTCACGACGTCGGTCACGCCGGGGCCCGCCGTCACCGCGCACACGCCGGGCCTGCCGGTCATGCGCGCGTAGCCATCCGCGGCGTGGCCCGCCGTCTGCTCGTGCCGCACGTCGACCACGCGGATGCCCTCGTCGAGACAGCCGTCGTAGATCGCCTGGATGTGCCCGCCGCACAGCGTGAAGAGGTGGGTCGTGCCGTGCCGCGCGAGCGCCTTCGCGACGAGCCTTCCGCCGTGGACCTGGGTCATGCGAGCCAGGGTGGACGGCGAGGCGAGGTCGCGTCAAGGGCCGGTCGATCCGCTCAGATCTCCAGCCGCCTCCACTGTCCTCGCCTGAACACGACCCACAAGAGCCCGGCCTCCACCACCCAGTGCGCGGTGCTGCCGAGCCACACGCCGGCGAGCCCCCAGCCGAGCTCGGTCACGGCGAGGTACGCGACCGGCAGACGCACGAGGAAGATGCCGACGAGCGTCGTCGCCAGCACGGTGCCCGTCGCGCCCGCGCCTCGGAGCGCCATGCGCATGACCGACGCGTAGGCCATGAAGGGCTGCGCGAGCGCCATCACCGGCATGGTCGCGAGGCCGAGCGCGAGCATGCTCGCGTCGTCGCCGAAGGCGAGCAGCATCGGCCGAGGTACCAGCAGGAACAGCAGACCGAAGACGCTCAACAGCGCGATGGATAGGCGCGCCGCGATGCGCGCGGCAAAGGCGGCGTCGTCGGGGCTCTTCTTGCCGAGCTTCTGGGCGACGAGCGCGCCCGCTGCGATGCCGAAGCCGTCGGCCGACAGGAAACAGATCGCTTCGATGCTCACCAGCGCCTGGTTCGCCGCCATCGCGGCGTCGCCGAGCATGCCGATGATCGCGACGAAGGCGAGGTAGCCGCCGTTGTAGGCGATCTTGTCGGCGAAGGCGGGCACGCTCACGCGCATCAAGCGCTGGAAGGGCCGCGCCACGAGCCAAACCGAGGGCCGCAGCGCGGCGCGGAGAGGCACGGGGCTCGAGCGGCGGAGCAGCGCGCCCACGAGCAGCAGCGCTTGCAGCGCCGTCGCCGCCGCGGTGCCGATCGCGGCGCCGAGGATGCCCAGCTCGGGCATGCCGAGCAGACCGAAGACGAGCACGACCGAGAGCGCGACGTTCACGAGGTTGCTCGAGAGCGCGACGAGCATCGGTGTGCGCGTGTCTCCGGCCGCCTGCAGCGTGGCTGCGGCGGAGGCCTCGGCGAAGGCGAGCGGCAAGACGAGCAAGACCACGCCGAGGTAGGTCGTCGCGTCGGCGCGCAGCGCCGCGCTCGCGCCGGGGAAGAGATGCGGCAGCGCGCGCTCGCTGCCGAGCAGCGTGATGGTCGCGACCACGACGCCGAGCACGAGGGAGAAGAGGAGCGACTGCGCTGCCACCGTCGCCGCTCGTTCGCGTTCGCCCTCGCCGATCGCGCGGCCGATCAACGCGAGCGTGCCCGCCGAGAACGCGGTGAAGACCGCGTAGAAGGTCCACACCAGGATCGAAGAGATCTGGAGCGACGCGAGGCTCGTCGCCGAGTAGCGACCGAGGACCACGCGGTCGACCAGGAAGACCAGCGTGACGAGCAGCATGTGCGCGATCGCCGGCGCGGCGAGGCGCACCACCTCGCGCACGAGCAGCGCGGCCGGGGTCGCGCGGGGCGCTGGCAGCTCGACGGGCACGCGCTCGCCGGTAGGGAGTCCGAGCAGCCGCAGCAAGCTCCGCGACGCGACCTCGTCGATCGAGCGCGACGGGTCGACCTCGACGACGGCCATCGCTGGCCACTACGCGCGCCGCGGTCGAAGGCATTCCTGCGCGGGGCCCCACAGGCGCCGATGGACGCGGCGAGGGGTGCGCAGCGCTCGCCGCACACCCCTCCGTGGGGGATCTCCCTCGGGCCTGCGCTCGTCAGCAGGCCCGCTTCACTCGACTCTTCAGTTCGACTTGAAGCTCGTCTTGAACGGCGACGAGCAGGCGTTGTCCGAGCAGGTCACGAGCTTGCACTCACCCTCGACCTTGCCCTCGGCGCCGACCGAGAAGCTCGCGCTCTTCGCCTTGCCGGGCTTGCCCGCGTCGACGAACTTCGCGTCGGCCTTCGTGAGCTCTGCCTTCTCGAGCTTGCCACCCTCGGCAGCCTTGAGCGTGCACTTGATGTTGTACTCGGTGTTCACGTACCAGCTCTCTTTGGGCTGGATGTTGATCGCGAGCTTGCCACCCTCGCGCTTGGCTTCGATCTTCACCGTGCTGGCGAAGTCCTCTTCGGCGACGGCGATGCCAGAGGCCGAGAGAGCACCGACGAGGCCGAGCGTGGAAAGGGCGACTGCGGAACCGATCTTCATGGTGGATTACCTCGTGTGCAGGGTGGAAGCGGCGCTGTGAGTGGCTTGGCAAACCCCGTGCCTGGCGATCTTCGCAGCTCGTCGGGTTGGAAGCACGTGGGAAGCTGGGGGTCCTTCGCTCGCCGGGAGGTGGTGTGAGTCGTCTGCGATCCACCTGTGTCGACCAGGCGGGCCACTCGACGTGGCGGCGATGAGCATGGCCGTGGACCCTCGAAGTAGGCCGATGTAGGTTGCCCGGCGGCGCGACGAAGGTCCTTCATCGACGTTCGCCGAAGCCCGCGTATTCTACGTGCCACTTCCCGTGGTTCCTCCCCTCTCATGAACGAGCGTCGCAAAGAGCAGCGCCTGGTCGCCGAGCTTCCGGTGCAGATCAAGGCCGGAAAGAAGACGATTTCGGGCACCGTGCACG
The DNA here is from genome assembly GCA_938004785.1 of uncultured Polyangiaceae bacterium. Taxonomy (GTDB): domain Bacteria; phylum Myxococcota_A; class Polyangia; order Polyangiales; family Polyangiaceae; genus CALKVW01. The sequence continues at coordinate 10,045 of CALKVW010000063.1, read as the reverse complement.
ACGCGAGCATGCATGGGCTCTTCGTCGCCTGCGACGAGCCGCCCGGCATGAGGCAGCTCGTGCAGATCGAGGTGAGCCTGCCGAGCGGCGCCAAGCTGACCGCGCACACGATGGTCGTGCACCACGGCGGTGCGACCAAGGGCGCGGGGCTGGAGTTCTTCGGCAAAGGGGAGCGCCCCGAGTGGGACGAGCTCATCCGGCAGCTCACGCGCAACCCGATGCAGCGCCGCGCCCCCCAGGCCGCGGCGCCGGGCGCGCTCCCAGCCACGGCGCTCAGCGGGGGCTACCCGGCCGTCGCGATGTCCGCCGCTCAGCCGCCCATGCCTCCCGCTCCCGGTGCCCGGCCCGGCCCTCCACCGCCGCCGACGCGCTCGGTCCCGAGTCCACCAGGTGTGGGTGGGCTCCCGCAGGTCTCGGCACCTCCGGCTGCTCCATCGTCGCCAGGCTTCGCCTCGCCGCGCATCTCGAACCTGCCCAACCCACCGAGCTCGCTCGGGATGCACCAGCTCACGCCCGCCGGCGGCGTGCAGCAGCCGCCGGGCATCGCGGCCTCCGCCTCGCTCCCGCCGCCAGGGCCACCCGCGCAGCTCCCTCCCCACGTGCTCGCCGCAGCGCGTGGCGTGCTGCGCATGGGCGCGGCCTACGGAGGCGCCGAGCGCAGGGTCGCCCCGCGCGTGAAGATGCAGCTCGAGCTCCGGCTGCGGACCTCGAGGAGCATCCACGTCGCCCACACGGTCGACATCTCGATGATGGGCGTCGGTGTGCTCGTGGCCGACTGCCCGGCTCAGCTCGGAGAGCAGGTGATCGTCAACCTCATCCAGCCCGGGACGAGCATGTCTTTCCGGCGTGATGGGGCGGTCTCGCGCGTCACCTCGGTGCTCGGCAGCTGGCTGCACGTCGCGATCCAGTTCGCGCCCGTGGATCCCATGCGCGAGGTGCTCTTCGCGAACTTCATGAACACGGCCTACGCCTCGCTGAACCCTGGCAGCGGCGGCTGAGCGCGCCGCACACCCGGCGGACGAGGCGCGCAGTCGGGCCAAGCTCGGCGCGACGCTCGGCTCCGCGCGAAGCTCGAGCGACGGTCGGACAAAAAAAGAAGCGCCTGCTCGACGGAGGGGGGGAACCCGTCGCAGGCGCTTCGTCTCACAGGGATTGCACGGCGCGTGCCACCGGCTGCCCAGCGCTCGATGTGGCCTGGTTACCCCGGTTCGGCGCCCGGCCGTAGCGAAACGAGCCAGGTCACGTTGCAGCTCTGGAAGCTTGGATTCCTCCCGCGCGCCTGGCAGCTCAGCGCTTCTTCGCGCGCTTCTGCTCGTGCCGTCGGATCTTGAAGGGCATCGTCGGGCGAGGGGCGGTGGCGTCGCCGAGCGAGACCCAGGGCGCAGAGGTGTCGACGCGCTCGATGGGCGCGCTCGGCAGATCGGAGGCGCCAGCGATCTTCACCTGGGTCTTCGTCTGCACCTGGATCTGCTTGGTCGCGCCGAGGTTCGAGACATCGCTGATGCCGGCGACCCCGACCGGGATGCAGGGGCGACCGTTCTCGTCGGTGAAGAGCGAGGGACCAGCTGCGTCACCTGTCGGAGGGCCGGGCTGCGTGCTCGCCGCGTCGGCCAGATCGTTGATGAGCTGGTTCGCGCAGACCGGCTTGATGTCGGCGCGTTTGCTGGTGCCGGCCGGGTAGACGTGTTTGGTCGTGACCGAGACCACGACCGTCGCGCCCGAGCGAGCTCCGTCGGCGCCCATCACGAGCGAGCGGCCCCCGAGCGAGGCGGCGACGCTCTTCGCAGCGGCGTCCCACGCGGAGGCATCCCCACCCGAGGCCGAGATCACCTTCGTCGACAGCACGCTCCCGTCGGGCGCGAGCCGAACCTCGAAGCTCGCACGCGTATTGTGAGGCACCGGCACCGTGCGGGTCGCGTCCGCGACCGTGCCTGCGACGACCTGCGCAGCCGGGACCGACAGCCCCAGCGTGGCGTCGCGCGAGCGCATCGTCGACGAGAGCACCCGGTTCGCGGACTCCGGATCGACCGGCCTCGCCTTGGGCGCGGAGGTCGGCGCGGCCGCGCCCGCAGCGCTCGGAAACAAACCCGGCACGCTGGCCCACACCGGCGTCGAGCCCAGGCCGGGCACGCCGGGCAGCCCCGCGCCAGGTGGACCGGGCGACGGATCATTCTTGCTCCAACCATCTCCGGCCGCCGCGCCCGCGCCGACGCCAGGCGACTCCGCGACTCCGTCAGGGGTCGGCTCTCCAGGCGCAGGGGCGGCATCGCTCGCTCCAGCGGGCGGCGCCTCGGGCAGCGCGGGCGCAGGCGAGGGCAGCGCAGCCGGGACGGCGGGTGCTGGGGCCGCAGCGGGCGCCGAGGCAGGTGCTGGGGCCGCAGGCTCGGCGACCGCTGCCGGCGCTGGCTCCGGCGAGCTCGGCACGGGCAGCATCGATGGCAGCTCGGTGCTCGCGGCGACGGGCTCGTCCACGGTGGGCGGCGGCAGCTGCGGCTCGGGCTGCGCTTCGGGTGCTGCGGGCTCTTCGGGTGCGTTCGTGTCGGCGCTCGTCGGAGCTCGCGACGTGTCGTCGTCTGCGGGCTCGGGCTCGGGCTCGGGCTCGGGCGGTGGGCTCGGCTCGGGCGGTGCTCCGGGCTCGGGCGACGGGAGAGCGGGTTGGGGCTCGACCGGCGCGGCGGTGGGCGCGAGCGGATCCGGCGCTCGCACCAGCACGGGATCGGCCGCGCGAGGCGCGCTGTGGGAGGTGCCGATGTCGAGCTCGACGAGCTCGATCGGTGCCGGCTCCGCGGCGCTCGAGCCGTCGAGCGTCGCGCGCGGCGGCACACGCGACGCACCCGTGAGCAGCGCGCTGTGGACGGCGAAGGCCACCACGAGGCTGATGAGCTCGCGCCGCATGGTCGAGTCGTAGCAGACCCTCCGCGCTCGGCTCGCGAGCGCGGGCCGTTCGAAGCGGTACGCTCTCACCCCTTGCGGGGTGTGCCCACGCGACGCAGCTTGCTCGCCGTGGGCTCCAACGACGACCTGAGCGTTCGACGTCGGCGCGGCTTCTCCGCCGTGCCCGTGCTGGGCGACGTGCTCGCGCTCACGCGCCTCGTGCGCGACGGCGCCCAGCCCGCGTGGCTGAAGGTCTTCGTCCTGGTCGCGCTCGTCTACGTCGTGTCCCCGGTCGACGCGATGCCCGAGCTCGTCGCGCCCTTGGTCGGTTGGCTCGACGACCTCGGCCTCTTGCTCGCGCTGAGGCTCGGTCTCTCGCGCCGCCTCGAGCCCTACCGCTATCCCCTGTTCGGCGCGCCCGAGCAGGCTCCGATCACCGTGAGCGAGCCTCCCGCGCGCGACCACGTCGGCGGCGCGAGCCGCTCGCTTCCGTCGTCGCTGCCCTCCTCGCGCTGAGGCTCGGCCACCCGCGTCGTCTCCAGCCCGAGCCGCCGTGGCCCGTGGGCCCGAAGCGCAATCGACGCGAGCGATCCGCGGTGTAGCCTCGGGCGCATGTCGCGCTCGATCCGCTTCTACTTCGACTACGTCTGCCCCTGGGCCTACCTCGCGTCGAGGCAGCTGCCCGCGCTCGCGCGGTCGACCGGCGTCGACATCGAGCTGCGCCCGATCCTGCTCGGCGGCGTGCTGCGCAGCGTGGGTACGCCCGATCGCCCCGCCGAGGCCATGTCGGTCCCGCGGCGGGCGCTGCTCGCGCGGGATCTCGAGCGCTGGTCCACGCGCGACGGCGTGGCGCTGCGCTTTCCCGAGCGGCATCCGCGGCGCACCGTGCTGGCCTTGCGCGCGACGATCGCGACGGGCGACGTGGCGCGCGCGATGCCTGCGCTCTTCGAGGCCTACTGGCGCGAGGGCGCGGACCTCGAGGACGAAGCCGTGGTGCGTCGCGCGCTCGACGGCGCAGGCCTCGACGGCGCCGAGGCGGTGCGTCGCGCCGGCACCGACGAGCTGCGCAGCGAGCTCCGCCGGAGGACCGACGAGGCCGTCGAGGCCGGCGTCTTCGGTGTGCCGAGCTTCGTCGTGAACGGTCCGCGAGGCGAGGAGCTCTACTGGGGGCGCGATCGCGTCGATCAGGTGCGTCGCTCGCTCGCGCGCCCGGTCGACGTCGACTTCTGGTTCGACTTCTCCTCACCCTACGCCTACCTCGCCGCCACGCAGCTCCGACGCATCGCGGGGCGGACCAACGCGCGCATCCGTCTGCGCCCCGTCCTGCTCGGCGCGCTCTTCCGATCGATCGGCACGCCCGACGTCCCGCTCTTCGCGATGCCGGCGGCCAAGCAGCGCCTCATGGGGCAAGAGCTCGAGCGCTGGGCGCGCGAGCGCGGCGTGCCGTTCCGCTTCTCGAGCCGCTTTCCCATCCACACCGTGAAGGCGCTGAGGCTCGTGCTCGCGGCGCCGGAGGAGCAGCGTTTCGAGCTCGTGGAGGGGCTCTTCCGCGCGGCATGGGTCGACGATCGCGACCCGAGCGACGACGCCGAGCTCGCGGTCATCGCGCGCGAGGCGGGCCTCGACGTCGCGGTGCTCGACAGGATCGCGAGCCCCGAGATCAAGGAGGCGCTGCGCGCGAGCACCACCGAAGCGGAGGCCCGCGAAGTGTTTGGTGTGCCAAGTTTCGATGTCGGCGGAGAGCGATTCTGGGGCCAGGATCGCATCGAGCAGCTCGAGGAGGAGATCCTGCGTCAAGGTGGGATACGTGAAGAATGCACGTGACACTTTGCGCGCTGCTGCGTCACCATGCGGTCCGCATGCGCTCCGCGAACCGCTTTCTCGCCCGGGCATGTCTCTCGATCTCCGCCGCGTCCCTCGCCTTCGCCGCGAGCTTCGTGGTCGGTGAGGCTCCGAGCGAGTTCGACCCGAGCGGGCTCGTCGAGGTCGACGGAGCGCCGAGCCACGTCGAGCTCGGTCTCGCGCAGGCCTCCGCGTCGGAGCGTGGCTTCCGCGTAGGCGATCTGCTCCAGGCGCTCGAAGACGTCGAGCTCGACGAGGCGATGATCGCCAGCGGCTCGAAGGTGAGCGTGCGCGCCCAGAAGAAGGTCGGCGGTCGCGTGCTGCTCGATCTCGCGCTCGCCGACGGTCACGTCGTGCGCGCCATCCCGCTCACCGCGCTGCGCGGCAGCTTCCGCCGCGTCGACGGTTGAGCAAGAGCGGCTCCGTGGCCGCAGTCGCGAGCCCAGCGAGCACGAGCGCGTCGATGCCGTCGACCACTGCCGAGCAGCCGCGCCTCCGCGTGGCGGTGATCTACGGAGGTCGCAGCGCCGAGCACGAGATCTCCCTGCTCTCCGCGCGGTTCGTCGTCGAGTCGCTCGATCGCGCGCGCTTCGAGCCGGTGCTCGTGGGCATCGACCAGCTCGGTCGATGGCGACTCCAGTCCGAGGCCGCGCTGCTCTCGCAGCCCCGTGACCCTCGCGCGGTCGCGCTCGATCCGGCGGGCGCGCTCCTCAGGCTCGAGGCGCACCCTCGTCGCGATGGAGCCTCCGGCCCGGGCGCACTCTCGCGCGGGCGCCTCGTCTTCGACGACGGCAGCGCGCTCGAGATCGACGCCATCTTCCCCGTGCTCCACGGGCCCTACGGTGAGGACGGCTGCGTGCAGGGCCTCTTCGCGCTGGCCGACGTGCCCTTCGTCGGAGCGGGTGTGCTCGGCTCCGCGGTCGGCATGGACAAGGACGTGATGAAGCGCCTGCTGCGCGAGGCCGGCCTGCCGATCGTGCCGCACCGCACGCTGCGCGCGAGCGCTTGGGCACGCGACCGCGAGGCGGTGCTCGCCTCGCTCGCCGAGCTGGGCCTGCCGTGCTTCGTGAAGCCCGCGAACCTCGGCTCCTCGGTCGGCATCTCGAGGGTGCGCGAGGCCTCGGGGCTCGCGAAGGCCCTCGACGAGGCCTTCGGCTTCGACGAGAAGGTCGTGGTGGAGCGCGGCGTGTCGGGGGTACGCGAGCTCGAGTGCGCGGTGCTCGGCGGCGACCCCCCGCGAGCTTCGATCGTCGGAGAGATCGTCGTCGACCACCCCGACGGCTTCTACTCCTACGCCGCGAAGTACGTCGACGAGCACGGCGCGACGACGCTCGTACCTGCTCGGATCGAGCCGGAGGAGGAGCTCCGCGTGCAGGAGCTCGCGCTGGCGTGCTTCGAGGCGCTCGAGTGCGATGGGCTCGCGCGCGTCGACTTCTTCCGCGCCGAGAGCGGCGAGCTCTACCTCAACGAGATCAACACGCTGCCGGGCTTCACGGCGATCAGCATGTACCCGAAGCTCTGGGAAGCGAGCGGCCTCGGGGGCAGTGCGCTCGTCGATCGTCTGCTCGACCTGGCCTTCGAGCGCGCCAGGCGGCGCGCCCGCCTGCGCACGGCCGTCTGAACGCGCGCGTCGAGGCGAGGCTGCGCTACGATGGTCGCGTGACGCCCCTCCGCGCAGCCCTCGCACTCTCGACCTCGATCCTCGTCGCCTGTGGTGGGCAGGTGATCTTCGAGCCGGGCGGCGATGGAGGCTCCGGCCCGGCCTCGAGCTCCGTCGCCACCAGCACCTCGAGCGGCACGGTGCGCTGCGGGGAGCACTCCGACTGCGGCCCCGCGGAGCTCTGCATCTTCGGCACCGGTGAGTGCGCGACCGCGTGCGAAGCCGGCGTCCCCTGCGCCTTCGGCGAGGTCTGCGACGAGTGCGGCACCTCGTCGTGTCCCGGCTGTCGAGACTGCCGCGCCGTCTGCGTCGTCGGCGACGACCCGCCTCCGAAGCCGCAGCCCGTCTGCACGAGCCACCAAGACTGCGCCGACGGCGGCGTCGAGTCGCTCTGCCTCTTCGACCTCGGGCTCTGCACACGCCCCTGCGGGCCGGCGCAGCCGCCATGCCCGCCCAGCGAGAGCTGCGAAGACTGCGCGACCTCCTCGTGCCAGGCCTGCGACGACTGCGTGCGAGCCTGTCGTCCGCTCGACCGCTGAGGCTGCGGCGGCCGGCCGCTACCCCGGCCGAGCCGCGCTCAGCGCGGAGTCTCGTCGATGAACGGGTTGCGGTTGCCCTGCGCCGCTTCGACGAGCGCGTTGCGCTCGCGTTCCCACGCGTCCGGCGGGTCGCTCTCCGCCCAGTCGCGCAGGACCCGGAGCTCGTCTTCGTCGAGCCCGATGCCGTAGGCCTCCGCCATGTAGAGCCAGGCGCGCGCCGCGTCGCCGCGCACGCTCGGCGCGAGCTCCACCTTTCCCATGCGCCCGCTCGCGCGATCGACCTCGAAGTCGCAGGCGCCGTAGTCGCGTGGCTCCCCCGGCACCTCGCCATAGGGCCGGTTCGAGCGGTCGGCGTTCAGCTCACCGATCGCGGGCGCGAGGTTGTGCATGTCGCCTTCCATCGCGTGGAAGTCGGGGTCTCCACCCGAGGCCACCGAGGCGCTGCAGCAGGCACGGCCCCGCCTTCCGGTGCAGCTCGCGCCGCTCCAGCACGCGAGGCCGCGCCCGAAGCGCTCGGCGGGCATGAGGTGCTCCCACTCGATGCGCTGCGCGCGTGTGCCCTCGCGTCTCGGCTCGTAGCCGCATCGCTCGCGCGTCGGCCTGAGCTCGGCGTCGAGCTCGCAGCCGCAGTAGAGCTCGACGGGGTGTCTCTCGCGGTACAGCGCCTCGAGCTCTCCCTTCGCGCTCGCGAAGGAGCGCGGCCTGGGGGGTGGCGTCGACTTCGGCCGAGCTCGGCCGAAGTCGCGCTCGCGCGCCTCGTCGCGCTGCTCGCTCGGCGCCCGAGCTTCGGTGCCTAGGGCGGCCCTGTGCGGGGCGCAGGCGAGCGAGCCCAGCGCGAGCGCAGAGAGCGCGACGCAGCGGAGCGCCGCCGAGCTTCGCGAGCGATCACGCCCGGCGCTCAGGGCGAGGCGGCCTTCTGCTTCTTCACGATCTCGAGCAAGCGGTAGCGGATCGAGGAGCCATCGGCGGGTGGGTTCGCGTCGCTTCGCTTCTCGACGCGCAGCTCGTAGTGGTGACCAGCCTCGTGCGTGAAGCCCTCGATCGAGCTGTAGAAGAGCGTCCACTCCTCCGTCTCCGAGGCGCGTGTGCGCATGCACTTCATCGGGCCGGCGCCTCCTTCGCAGTCGACCAGCTCGGCGTCGACGTAGAGGCGCTCGCCGGCGGCCGCCGGGGTCGGGGTGCTCGTCGATGGCGCCGCGACGGAGGAGTCGGCCGTCGCGACCGAGGACTCGGCACCGGGCGAAGGCGGCCGCTGCCCACACGCCAGGAGCGACAAGCTTGCTGCAGCAACCATGCGGAGGGGCTGGCTCATGCACGCAAGGTAGCCCAGCTTCGGCGCCCTTGCCCACCCGCCGGCCGGCGCTCCGTGGCGCTGAGCGCCGCCCGCGTCGAGGAGCGGCCAGACGACTTCGTACGCGCGACTCCGGAGGAAGCTTCCCTCGCGGCGCGATCGCGCGTGGAGGCTGGGTTTCATGCCGATTTCCGCACGAACGCGGCGGATCGAGCGCGCGCTCGCTGCTAGGCTCCGCTCCATGCGGAGCCGACCGTTCGATCGATGGGATAGCGACCGTGGGCAGGGAGCGTCGCGTGCCGGCGCGGGAGCTCTCGCGCAGAGGTGCCTCGTGGTGCTGCTCGCCGCGAGCAGCGCCGTGGGATGTCAGATCCAGTCCGGCCGCTCCTCGAGCCCGGGCACGGGCTACGCGCAGCCGTCCCCCGGCGGGCCGCAGGGCCAGTCACCCGGCGCGGGCCAGTTCGCCGGTGGCTACGCGGGCGGTGGCGCGGGTGCACCGGTCGAGGTCTACGCCTCGCGCGCCCCACGCATGAGCTCCGGCGCCTACCTGCAGCTGCCGGGCATGAACCAGCGCCAGCTCGTCCGCTACGACATCGTCGACGGCCTCGCGATCATGGAGGGCGACATCGTGCTCGGCCCCGCGACGACCGTGATGCAGCGCTACGGCAACGCCGGCCCGCAGGATCCGAACGTCATGCGCGCCGTCGCCGTCTCGGGTCAGCACTACCTCTGGCCCGGCGGCGTGATCCCCTACGAGATCGACGCGAGCGTCTCGCAGGCTACGCGGGGCGACATCAGCTGGGCGGTCGCCGAGGTGGGCCAGACCCCGCTGAAGCTGCGCCCGCGTACCGCGGCCGATCGCGACTACGTCGTCTTCCGCGACACCGGAAATGGTTGCACCTCATACATCGGCAAGATCGGCGGCGCGCAGACGATCAGCACGACGGGCTGCGCGCGCGGGAGCATCGCGCACGAGATCCTGCACGCCGCGGGCTTCTACCACGAGCAGTCACGAGGCGACCGCGACCAGCACGTCACCATCGTGTGGGACGAGATCTCGCCCGCCTACCGCTCGAATTTCGAGATGCGTCCGAGCACCGCGCAGGACATCGGCGCCTACGACTACGCGAGCATCATGCACTACAGCGCGGGCGCCTTCTCCAAGAGCGGCAAACCGACGATCATCCCCAAGCAGCCCGGCGCGAAGATCGGGCAGCGCGATGGCCTCTCGGCGCTCGACAAGGCGGCCATCGCGCAGCTCTACGGCGGAGGCCCGATCATCCAGCCGAGCCAGCCCCAACAGCCAGGCCAGCCACAGCAACCCCAGCAGCCGCAGCAGCCCCAGGCGGCGGGGCTCTTCGCCGGCAACTACAGCTCGCAGCAAGGCCCCGTGTCTTGCGGTCAGAACGGCGGCAACGTGCAGTGCAGCTTCGGCGGCGGCACGCTCTGGTGCACGGCGAGCGGCAACGACCTGAGCTGCGCTTGGGGCGGCTCCGCCGGGCAGGGTCGCGCCGTCTTCCAGCGGCAGGCGAGCGGCGTGCTCACGGGCAGCTGGGGCGACCTCTTCAGCGTGAACAGCCGAGGCGCCTGGGACCTCACGCCGTCTGGGGGCGCGCCGCAGCAGCCCGGCCCGGCGCAGCCCGCGCAGCCGAACCCGTTCCCCTTCCCGTGGCCCGGCGGCACCACGCCGCCGCAGCTGCCGCCGATCCAGGCGCCGTTCCCGCTGCCCTGGCAGCAGTGAGGGTTCCGGCGCCGGGCCCCGGCGGCGCCTGAGCGCTGGGCCTCTGAGCGCTGGGCCTCTGAGCGCTGGGCCTCTGAGCGCTGGGCCTCTGAGCGCTG
>CALKVW010000062.1 GCA_938004785.1 uncultured Polyangiaceae bacterium | reverse complement strand
ATCCGCCAGCTCGACGCTCGCCGCATCAAGGGCCTCGGCCCCGCCGCCGCGAACCTTCTCTACTTCATCCATCCGACGCACATGCCGCCGTTCAACACGGCCATCGTCAAGGGGTACAACGCGCTCAACTCAGCGCGCGTGAAGCTCGGGAGCTGGGAGGAATACCTCGCGATGCGCGAAGGCATCCTTCGGCTCAACGAGACCCACCGCGATCTGCTTTCGAACGACCTGGGCGCGGTTGGCGGCTTCCTCTTCGACGTCGGCAGCGGCCGTTACCCGGCCCCCCCGCAGGGCGACGACGAGGTCGCACGCGCCGCGTGGCAGGAGGACCTGGCGAAGGTGCGCGAGCAGACTGCGAAGGAGAGGAAGCAGATCGAGTCGGCTCGCGACAGCGATCGAACCCATACGGAGGTCCAAGGGTGGCTGCGGGACCTCGGGCTCGCCCTGGGTTTCGAAGTTTGGATCGCTGCGAACGACCGCACCCGGACCTTGGGCACGGGCCGACTCGGCGATGGTTGCCTCGAGTCGCTGCCAACAGCGCTCGCAGAGTGTGCCGGCGCCGACGCGATTCGACTCATCGACGTGCTCTGGCTGGAACGCGGCTCGTCTCGCGTCGCGGCCGGATTCGAGGTCGAGCACACGACCTCGATCTACTCCGGGATCGTTCGGCTTCTCGATCTCGCGCTCGGCAGCTCGGGGGACGCTACCCGCGGACTGTTCCTGGTCGCACCGGACGACCGCGAAAAGGACGTGCGAGCCCAGCTCCGTCGCCCCGCGTTTCGGCAGGTGGCGGACCTCCACGTCAGGTACCTGCCGTACGGTGAGCTCGCGAAGCACCGCGAAGCGATGGCGCGTTTCGGCGCCGGGCTCAAGGCGGTGGAAGCGATCGCACGCCGGCTCGATTGAGTCGTGGCGGCCTGATCCGGCTGTTCCCCGCGCTGCGCCAACCCGGCCTCGCGCGATCGCCGCGCCCCGCGCGAAAGTGGACGCCCGTTCGCAACGCCCTCACGGGACCGCGCCCCGGTGATCAACAGTCCCGCCCCGCACGGGACTGCTAAACGCCGGGGCACAGTCCCAGCTCCTGTTAAATTTCTCTCGGTTCCTCTCTCCCGACGGGACGGAGAAGAGAGCGCGAACCGCGTCCCGGGCACGCTCCACGAGCCCAGCATGACGCGCGCGGCGCTCTCCGCGCGAACACGATCGCGGCGCGCGCCGCGGCGGCAGTGCGCAAACGCCTGCGAACTCAGCCGGAAAAGACGAAGCCCCCGAGGCATGTACCTGGGGGCTCCGTTAACTGTTCCTCGCTGCGAAGTTCGCAGCGAGGAAGAAATGGCTCCGCATAGGGAGCGACTTGCGAACCTCTCTCTGCGGCTCTTTGCTGGACACGCCGCCGAGAATCGCACCGTCCAGCCGAGAGCAAACGCCTGCGATTTCCTGGCGTTGAGGACCGCAGCCCCGGACGGCTCTCTGCGTTCGCACCGTCCAGGCGCGGATGGGGCCGCTCGCAACCTCGGCCTCGGACCGCCGGCCGTCGTCGGATGTTCGCGCACCCTCATGCGCCACGCGAGCCTCGAAGCGACTTCCGGGGAGGCGGCGGTGACTGCGCGCCCCGACGTCCGTTTTCGTCGAATTTCTGGCGCGACGTTTGGATGGCGGTTCGGTTCGTCTCGGCCCAGTCGGCGAGCGCCATGATGGGATCGAGGATCGTGCGGCCCAGGCGCGTGAGCGCGTAGTCGACGCGTGGCGGGGTCGTCGGCGTCACCGTGCGCGTGACGAGCCCGTCGCGTTCGAGGCCGCGGAGCGTGAGCGTGAGCATCCGCTGCGAAATCCCGTCGATCGACCGGCGCAGGTCGTTGAATCGCATCGAGCCGTCCCGGAGGACGGCCACGACAAGAATGCTCCACTTGTCGCCGACACGGCTGAGCACCTCCCGTACCGGGCAGTCGTCGTGGGTAATCTTCGTGTGCCTAGCAGACATGGAGGTGCCTCCTTGCGGCGGGGGCCATCTACTTCCTATGATATCCTAGGTCACCATTGAGAACCAGGGTACACAAGCGAACCAACCCGCGAGGCGCAGAAGGCGGGCGCCCCAGCCCTACGGCTGTCGTCACGCGACGTCGGGCCATCGCCACGCTTTCAGCGGGGGTGGGCGCGGCCTTGGCGGCGCGGCTGTTCCGGGAGCCAACCATGAAACGCGTGTCCACGACCTCGACCGGGCGACTGCCCACCCTCTACGTCCCGCACGGGGGCGGCCCGTGCTTCTTCATGGAGTGGACGCTCGGGCCGCGTGACACCTGGGACCGTATGGCGGCGTTCCTGCGCAGCATCCCGCAGCGCTACCCGACCGCCCGCGCCCTGCTGGTGGTCTCGGCCCACTGGGAGGAGCCCGTCGTCACGGTCCAGACGGGAGCGCGACCGCCGCTCTTCTTCGACTACTACGGTTTCCCGACCCACACCTACGAGCTCACGTGGGCCGCGCCAGGCGAACCCGCTCTGGCAGCGAGGGTGCGAGAGCTGCTCGGCGCGGCGGGCATCGCTTCTCAGGAAGACGCCGACCGGGGCTTCGACCACGGTGTCTTCATTCCCCTCAAGGTGGCCTTCCCGGAGCCGACGTTGCCGACCGTGCAGCTCTCGCTCGATGCGAGCCTCGAGCCCCGCAAGCACCTCGAGCTCGGCCGCACGCTCGCGCCGCTTCGAGACGAGGGCGTCCTCATCGTGGGCAGTGGCATGAGCTTCCACAACATGCGCACCCTGATGCGTCCCGGTTCGGCGCGCGAAGCGTCGCTGGTGTTCGACGCGTGGCTTCGAGAGAGCTGCGAGGCAGAGCCCGCGCTGCGAGAAGACCGGCTCGCGGCCTGGTCGGCGGCTCCGGCAGCGCGCGCTGCGCACCCTCGGGAGGAGCATCTGCTGCCGCTGATGGTCACCGCAGGCGCAGCGCAGGGCGAGACCGGTCGCTGCATCTTCCGAGACGAGGTGCTCGGCGCGGCGGTCTCGGCGTTCGAGTTTGGCGCCATCGCGTAGCTGGGTCGGCGAGCCCGGTTACATGGATGTGCCTCCTTGCGGCCGCGGGCGCTGGTAGTTACAAACTGCGCTCTGGTAACAAACAGGAACTGTGAAGCCGTGAGGAGACTACTATGAGCGCGACGAATTCTCTGTTGGTGACGGGCGCGGCGGGCCAGCTCGGCCGGCGTGTGGTGGAGATCCTTCTCGAGTCAAAGGCTGGCCGCGTCATCGCTGGGACCCGCAACCCGGACAAGTGCGACGACCTCGCCAAGCGCGGTGCGATCGTGCGAAAGGTGGACTTCGACGAGCCCAAGACCTTGAGCGACGCGATCGCTGGTGTGGACCGAGTCCTCCTGATCAGCACGGACTCCATGGTGCCCGGTAAGCGTGGCGAGCAGCACAAGCGCGCCATCGGCGTCCTCGCGAAGGCGGGTGTCAAGCATGTCGTCTACACGTCGCTCGCCCGCGCCGAGGAGGCCTCGCCCGTGCTCCTCGCCGGCGATCACATCGCGACCGAGAGGGCGCTCGCCGAGAGCGGGCTCGGGCACACCATCCTGCGCAACAACCTCTACACCGATCTGCTCATGATGAGCCTCCCGAAGGCGGTGGCCATGGGGAAGCTCTTCGCGGCCGGCGGGGCGGGTGGCGCAGCGTACGTGACGCGAGAGGACTGCGCGCGCGCTGCGGCGGCGGCGCTGTCGGCCGCGTTCGAGGGCAAGCGAACGATGGAGCTCACCGGGCCTGCCGTCGTGACGTACACGGATCTCGCCAATCTCGCGAGCGAGCTCTCGGGCAAGCACGTCGACTACGTCCCCATGGAACCGGACGCCCTGGCCGGCGCGATGGTGACCCAGGGTGGCATGCCGGAGGCCGTGGCGAAGCTCTGGGTGTCGTTCGATGTCGGCATGGCGCGCGGCTTCTTCGGTCCGGCGAGCACGGCGTTTCGCGAGCTCACGGGCCAGGAGCCTACGAGCGTCGCCAACTTTCTCTCCGCTCACCGGGATGCTCTGGTCGCGGCCGCCGCGCGGTGAGCGTCGGCGATGAGAACATGTGGGTGCGCCACATGATGGTGTCCAAGGTGGAGTGACGAACATGAGCGACAAGAGCCTCAGGGTCGGCGACGCCGCGCCAGACTTCACCCTCTCCGATCAGGAGGGCAAGGCCGTGTCACTCCGCGAGCTGTTGGCCTCGGGCTGCCTCGTCCTCTACTTCTACCCAAAGGACGACACTCCGGGCTGCACCGCGGAGGCGTGCTCCTTCCGAGACGAGCACCAGGAGCTCGCGGAGGCAGGCGCCGTGGTGGTCGGCGTGAGCTCCGACGACGTCGAGAGCCATCGGCGCTTCGCCGAGAAGCACCGGCTTCCGTTCCGCCTGCTCTCCGACCGAGCGGGTGAGCTCCGCAGGCGTTTCGGTGTGCCGAAGACGCTCGGACTCATCGACGGGCGCGTCACGTACGTGATCGATTCGCAGGGAATTATCCGCCACATCTTCAGCTCGCAGCTTCGGACGCGGAATCACGTCGAGGAGGCGCTTCGTCTGGTGCGCTCTCTGCGGGGCACGACCGGCCCTGCCAGGTCGAGCGAGACGCCCAACGCGACCGGAGAGAGGAACTGCAAGTGACGCCCGCGAGCGAGACAGCGGCAGTCTGCATCGTGAACATCGGCCCACGGGAGCGCCGGAGGCGCATGAGATTCGGGGCGGTGCTCCTCGTCGCTGGTGCGGGCCTCGCGGCGCTGCTGGTCGGGATCCAAGCGGACCGCCCTTGGCGGCTGCTCCTGTTCTTGCCGTTCTGGGCGGGGGCTGTGGGCGTCCTGCAGGCCCGGGAGAAGACATGAGTGGCGCTCGCGTCGCGCGGTCAGCGCGATCTGGACACCGGGCCAGAGGCGATCACGGACGCTGCCGAGCTCGTCCAAGTGCGTCGGCAGGCTCGCAAGGTCCACATGAAGTCGCTGGTCCTGGCGGCCGCGCTCGTCGCGCTGGCGTTGATGATTCCGACTTGGAGGTGAAGCAATGACACCACGAAGCAAACGAAGGACCATCGCGCTCTGGGTGCTCTCGGGGCTGCTCGCCGCGCTGTTTCTCATGGCAGGCGGCTCGAAGCTCGCGGGCGTGGAAAGACACGTCCAGGGCTTCGAGCACTGGGGCTGGCCCGACTGGATGCGGCTCGTCGTTGGTGCCGTCGAGGTCACCTCGGCGGTGCTGCTACTTATCCCACGCACCGCGTTCTTCGGCGCCGGCACGCTCGTGGTGGTGATGGCGGGCGCGACGTACACGCATCTCTTCCGTGCCGACGACGAGGGCGGGATGGCGGCCGCGACGCTCGTCCTGCTGGGCCTCGCCGCGTTGGTGGCCCACGCCAGGCGTCCGGAGGCGCTCGGTCTCGGCGGGACGCAGAGCGCGAAGGGCGAGGTCTGACCGTGTTGCTGCCTTCAAGCGGTCAGCGGTCAGCGTTGTCCTGCGGAGACCGAAGCCCGATGGTAGCTGGCGGCATGACCAAGCTGTCTCTACGGAGTCGCCGCTGCGGGCAACGTGGTTCAGTCGTTTTGTGCGGGTTTTCCCTGGCCGTCCTGACCAGCACCAGCGCGGCAGCCGACGAGGTGATCGCGGTGGATGAGGCCCCGGCCGAGCCCGCGACGAGCACATCATCTACTCCCGTCGCGCCACCGCTCTTCGACTGCACACTGTTTCCGATGTCCGCTTGCCCTTGGTCGCTCGTGTTCGAAGCAGGGTTCGGTCTGGGGCTTGCGAATTTCGGAGAGGACTCAGCCTCATTTCCTGAGAAGAGCCGGTTCGTCGCGCGCGTATTCACGACGGTGGGCTTCGTGGCGCAGCCCCTACCGAACAGCAACGTGCACGTGGGCCCACTCCTCGAGTGGGCGGTGGAGCCCTCCGAGACCCGAACCAGCTGGACGCTCAGCCCCAACCTCCGTGCTCGCTGGTTCGCCGGACCGGAGTTCGTGGTGGAGGCCGCGCTTGGGCCACAGCTGCAGCACTTCTGGCCCACGTCGGGCTTCGACGCTCTCGGGGCTGGCACCCGCTTGGGAGCCATGGCCGAGATCGCCTTCGGCTGGCGCGGGATGATCGGGCCGTGGACCCAGATGGCGGTGCTCGGGGATCCCTTCGACGACCACGGGCGCGAGCTTCGCTTCTTCGGTGGCTTGCGCTTCAATTTGGGTGTGGTCCTGGTTGTTGCGGATAAGAGAAACACACGCATACCTTCGCCGAGCAGGTAGCGATGGGTTTGCAGCGAGGACCGAAAGCAGAGGCCGTGCGCAGTGGGAGGCGGAGGCGCGCCGCGGGCGACGGCGAGCGGGAGGGCGAGTGCGGTGAGGAGCGGAGTCTGCGAGCTCGTCTTCATCGGCGTCGCCGAGCCATCCATCGCGCAGGGCCGCGCGAACCGTTCCCCTTGGGGTGGACGCTCGTGGTGCGGGTGTAAGCTGCGCCTGTAGCTCGCCGTTCGACTACGCAACCGCATGAAAACCGTACCGTCCGTCCTCGTGTTCGCGACGCTGCTCGCGGCCGTGCCTTCGCCTGCCCACGCAGACCTCGTCGTCGCGAGGAGGCCCTCGGCTGGTCGCTCGAGCCCCTCCTCGCGAACGGAGTTCTACGGCTGGGGCAACATTCTCGTGGGTGAGCTCGGCCTGGGCTCGGCTGTCGCGATCGTCGCCTTGTCGAGCGGCTCGCGCGGCGGGGGCAACGACGCGGGTGGCTACGCAGGCCTCTCGGGCGCTCTCTACCTCTTCGGGGGGCCGATCCTCCACGCGATAGAGGGCGACTGCTGCGCGAAGAGCTTGGGCGCCTTCGGCTTGCTCGTGGGTCTGCCCGCCACAGGCGCGCTCATCGGCTACGGCGCGTCGTCGGGCTGCGAGTCGGACGACTGTGGCGGGGAGGCCGCGGCGTGGGGAGCCATCACGGGGGCGGCGCTCGCGCCGATCGTTGACGGCCTCGCGCTCGGCTGGAAGTCGGGGCGTTCCGAGCGCGCCGAGCTGCCCGCCGTGATGCCCTACTCGGTTCCGATCGCCGGTGGCGCGACCGTCGGCATCATGGGCACGTTCTGAGTAGGCACGCCGCGCTCAATTGGCCGGCAGCGCGAACTCGCGCACCACCGCCAAGTGATGCATCGACGGCGCGCCCCTTCTGGAGCCCGCTCGCCTACAGGCGAAAGCCAAGCTGAGACAGCGCCAGCATGTCGACGTGCTGGTAGGCGGACATGAAGGCGTTCAGCATCTGGTCGAAGGGGAGCTCGGCGTACGTGCCGTGAACCCGCGCGTACGTGGCATGAGGCCCGCCCGCAAGCGTCGTCTCCGGCAGGAGCGCCTCTCGGGTGCCGTCGAAGTCCACGACGCGATACCCCTTCCTCGTCGTGACGTCGGGCGACAGGCTCGCGTCGACCTTCAGCCAACGCCCCTCGAGATAGAAAGCGTTCAGACCGTGGTGGAACATCACGTTGGTCCCGAGGGCTCTCGCGATCTTCGGGGACAGGCTCTGATCGAGCAGGTCGCTCAGCACGATCGCGCACGGCACCTCGGCGGCACGCGACAGCGCGCACAAGAGCACCGCCTTCTGCACGCAGAACCCCTTCGCGTCCTGCAACACGTGCGAGGCGAGGTACTCCTCCGGCGTGAGCTTCGCCATGAACTCGTAGCGGATCTCGTCCCGAACGAACCGAAACAGCGTGGCCGCGCGGGCGGGAGGTGCCAGTTCGCGGACGCGACGCCGCTCGACCAGGTCGACGATGGCCGGATGCGTGGACTCGATGTATCGAGTGGGCGCGAGACACGATTCCGGCGACGGCATCGGGACGCTGTCGTCAGACATCGCCCGGCTCGTGGTTCTTGGCGGGCTTCCCGAGCGCCTTGTCGAGCGTCTTCGAGGCGCGCTCGAGCAGCGAGCCGAAGCGTTCGGCACCGAGCACGATGAAGAGTCCTTCGCCTTCTGCGTAGGGCTCGCCGTCCCGATCGAAGAGGCGCCCGCGTGTCACCACCTTCTTGCCGTCCACTCGCTCCACCCACGTCTCGAGCAGCACCTCGTTCTCCAGCGGGAGCATCCGCCGGAAGTTGATGGTCAGCTTGGCTGCTACGACCGCGTGCCCGGCCAGCCAGGCGCCGGCCCCCATCGCCTCGTCCAGCACGGCAGCCATGCTGCCGCCGTGTGCATGTCCGGGTGGTCCTTCGGCACCTGGGCCGAACCAAATCTTCCCGACGAGCGCCCCGTCTCGCTCCCGTCGGTAGTAGCGCACGCGCAAGCGGTCACCGCTCGGCTCGCCCGACACGAAGGAACGACCGGGCCCGACGGATTCGAGCGGCTCGATGGGCGTCCACCCAACCTCCGACGCCGACGCCAACGTTTCGTTCAGTCTTCGATTCAAGCGTGCCTCCGAGTCATTGGTCATTCAGGAGATCCTCGGCTGTGAGCTCCGGCGCCGCTTTGCCGTGCTCGAATCCGAGGAGCCCGGCTTGTTCGTAGCGAGCTCGCACGCGGTCGCTCAAGAGACCGATGCGCTTCAGGTTGGGGATGATGCGCTTGAACATCGTCTTCCTGAAGAAGACCATCATCCCGGAGTCGGTCACGGTCTCGTTCCAGCGGGCGCGCGGCATCGCGTGCGCGTAGAACTCATCGTAGAACTCGTGCACGAGAAACCGGTTGCGGAGCAGCAGCGCGACCTCGAACGCCCAGTCCTCTCGTTCGCGGCGCTCCTTCTCGGACAGCTCGCGCGTGTAGAGCTCGCCGAGCGCCAGGACCCCGTAGTGGACGTGGCGGGCCTCGTCCGTGATGACGTACTTGAGGATGTCCTTGAGGAGCGGATCGCCCGTAAGCTGCCGAATGGTCCCGAACGCGCCGAGGGCGAGTCCCTCGATCATGATCTGCATCCCGAGGAACTTCACGTCCCACCGAGAGTCGGTCATCAACGCATCGATGATGACGTAGAGGTTGTCGTTGATCTCGTAGAGCTTGCCGAGCTTCTGCGTGAGGTATGTGTGGAAGACCTCGACGTGACGCCCCTCGTCGACCACCTGGGTGCTCCCGTAAAGCTTGGCGTCGAGCCACGGAACCGCCTCGGTCACCTGGGCCGCCGCGAAGAGCGCGCCCTGCTCGCCATGGAGGAACTGAGACAGGAGCCACGCGAGCAGCGAGTGCACCTGCTTGTTCCGTTCCGCCGGCGTCGCCTTCTTGAAGCTAGGAAGCTCGGCCATCGGCAGGAAGGAGTCTGGCAAAAGAGGCCGCTCTGCGTTGTCCGGATCGACCGTCCGCGACCAGTCGATGTCCGTCGATGCGTTCCATTGCGATGTCTTGGCAGCCTCGTAGAGCTTCGCCATCGCCGGGAACTCGCGGCGGTAGCGCCAGTCGAACGCCGCCGCGTAGTCGACCTTCATCGAGGTCAGCGCCTCTCCCTTGCCTCGCTGCAGGACGAGGCCGCGGAACGCGGGCCCCAGCATCGAGGCCAGCGCGCGCAGGTTCCCGCTCTTGCCTACGTCGCGAGCCAGGGTGGCTCCCTCACCGAGGTTCACGAGCATCTTGCTGAGTTGCATCTATCGGCCCTCCTTGGGCGATGGTGACGGAGGCTCAGGCACCGAGAGGTTCGTCGGCGCGGCGTCGTGACGCTGATCGTCCGAGAGAAGTCCGAGCGCCATGTACGACCAGAAGACGTCGGCGATCTGCTCTGGGGTGCGGTCGCCTCCTGGCGAGTACCAGGTCGCGACCCAGTTCACGGCGCCGAACCCGAACAGCCGGACGAGCTTGAGATCAACCCCTGGCCGGAGGCGGCCCGCGCCGGCTGCCTCGTAAAGCATCCCGTCCCAGAAGGCCTCGTAACGATCGCGGAGGCGGACGATCTCCTCGCGCGCCCGCCCCGCGAGGGACCGCCAGTCGTACAGCAGGACGTAGACCCCGTCGTCCCCTGAAAGCAGGAGCTGCAGGTGAGCACGGAGCCCCAGCCGAACCCGCTCGGTGGGGTCGGAGGTCTGGTCGGCGGCGGTCTGCACCGCGGCGATCGCCCGCTCGATGGCCCGGTCCATGAGCGCGACGAGGAGCGCCTCCTTGGCCGGATACCGATAGTGGATGCTGCCAGGCAGAACGCCTGCCGCCTGCGCGATCTCTCGGAGCGTCGTGGCGGCAAACCCCTTCTGCCGGAACAGCCGGGCGGCGGTATCGAGGAGCCCGGCTTCGTCGAAGGTCCTGAGTGCTGCCTTGGTCATGCGACCAACAGATTGATGTGAACAACACCCGGTGTCAAGGTGGAGAACCACCAGGTCCTTGTCCATCCGACCAACACCGAGGACCTCGCCGACCTCTGCCATGGGGGGGTCTGGCTGTGTGGTCACGAGCGCTCTCAGGGCGGTGCGCCGACCCAGCTCGAGCCACCTTCAAGTTCACGGCAGGGCATAGCGCTGTTTGCATTCAACGAAACCGTGCATCACGGCCGTCTTCCACGCTTCGAGGTCGCCCTGCGGGCGTGGGATCGGGTCAGAGAACACCGCGCGCAGGCGGCCGCGTCGGACGATGGCCGCACCGCGCGGCAGTCGCTGATGCCCTCCGATCAGGGTGACGAGGACGATCGGGCGGTCGGCGGCCTCGGCCAAAAGAAACGCCCCGCGCTTCATCGGCAAGAGCTTGCCGTCGGGGCTTCGCGTCCCTTCGGGGCTGACGAGAACGCATTCCCCCGCGCTCACACGCGCGGCCGCGGCGGCCACCGCGGGTCGCCACTGCGACTCGTCGTTGCGATCGACCCACACGTGACCGGTGTGCCGCAGGTACTCGCCGTAGAGGGGAACGCGGCGGACCTCGTTGTTGTAGAGGGAGAAGATGGGGCGCGGCATGACCGCCGCGAGCACCAGGTGGTCGAGGTGCGATTCCTGGTTCCACATGAAGACGAGCCCGCCCTCGCGCGGGATGCGCTGCGCGCCGAGGCACTCGAGCTCCACACCGAGGAGCGAGAGTGCGCGGCGTCCCATCTGCTGCGCCATGGCCAGGCGGGAGGTCTCGTCGACCGACCAGCGCAGCTCGCGGACGAGCGATGCCGCGAGCAGCGGAGCGCCGCCCAGGACGACGAGGCCGGTCCTCAACGTGTCGACGAGGCCCGGACGAGCCACCGGCGAGGTTCCGGCCCGAGACGCATCGGGGCGCATCACGCGCCCGTCTTGCGCTGGCCCCGGTGGAGAACCGACATCAGCTGGTAGTAGGCGAGCGGCACGATCCCGAGGGTCAAGGCCGTGGCGAACAGCGCGCCCGCGGCCATCGTGAGCCCGAGTCCTTGGAGCAGCGGATCGAAGAACAAGACACCGTCGCCGAGCACGACGGTGAGCGCGGTCAGGAGGATCGGCCGCAGCCGCGTCTCCCCTGCGAGCAGCACTGCGTCTCGTGCGTCCATGCCAGCCGCGACACGCTGCTTGGCGAAGTCGACGAGGAGAATCGAATTGCGCACCATCAGACCAGCGAGGGCGATCACCCCGATCACGGCCATTCCGGAGAGCGGCTTGCCAAGAATGACGTGCCCCGGGATCACGCCGATGAACGCCATCGGGATCGGCAGCATCACGACCCACGGGATGAGGAAGGACTGGTACCAGGCGACGAGCATCACGTAGATGAGCAACAAGACGACCGCGAAGGCGGCGCCGAGATCGCGGAACAACTCGTAGGTCAACGTCCACTCTCCACCCCAGCGAACCGCGTGTTCGTCCGATTCAGGCGCGGCGGAATTCCACAGGATGCGAACCTGTCGCGCTCCCGGACCCACCTCCTCGCGCAGTCGCGGACTCAAATCGATGGCGCTGTAGATCGGTCCGGCCCCGGTGACCTCCGCGGTCACGGAGACGAACGGCTGCAGATCTCTGCGCAGCAGCGGATAGGTGCCTTCCAAGCGGTGCACGCTGCCGATGTCCGAGGCAGGGACCGACGGCCCGAGCATCGAGATGAAGTACAAGGAGCGGAGGTCGGCTTCGCTGGCGCGCTGAGCTCGCGCGAGCTGGAGCCTCACGGCAACGGGCTCTCGTTCTCTCGGCAAGTAGGCCCACACGCTGCTATCGCCGTGGACCAGCGTGCGGACCGTGGCGGCCACCTGCGCCGGGACGACGCCCCGCACGGCGGCGCGCTGCTGGTCCACCTCGTAGCGCAGCACTGGAGGACCGCGGCGCGCCGACCAGTCCACATCGACGATGCCAGGGGTCGTCTCGAACAACTGCTTCACCCGCTGCGCGAGCGCCATCCGACTTTGCTCGTCGGGGCCGTAGACCTCCGCAACCAAGGCGGCCTGAACCGGGGGGCCGGGAGGGAGCTCGACCACCGTGAACCACGGGTGATCGTGTTCGAGCGCCAACACCTCAGCCACCACTCGGCGCACCTCGGCGGCGAGCTGATGACTGGTCCTCGACCGTGCCCCGCTCGGCGCCAGCTCGATCTGCAGCTCGGCTTGGTAGGCTTGCTGCCTCAGCATGTAGTGGCGCGCCACGCCCTGGAACGTGACCGGGCCCGCCGTTCCCACGTAGGCCTGACACGAGACGATCTCCGGAATCTGCTCGAGCGCCCGCGCGACGTCGGTGACGCGCCCGTGGGTCTCCTCGAGCGTGGAGATCGGCGGCAGATCGATCATCACGGACATCTCGTCCACGTCGCCGAGCGGCAGCATCTTGACGACGGCAACGCGAGCAACGACGAGCCCGAGCGATCCGAGGAGCATGAGGATGGCTGCGGCCCAGACGCTGATCGCGCGCCAGCGACGCGCCATCACCCACTCGAGGCTGCGTCGATACCAACCACGTCGCGGGATCGCTGCGGCCTCGGCCGCATCCTGAGCGCCGCTCTCGCGACTTGGGTGTCGCAGCAGGCGGTAGGCGAGGTACGGCGTCACGGCGAGGGCGATGAACAGCGAGTAGACCATCGCCACCGAGGCGCCGATCGGCAACGCGCGCAGGAACTGTCCGATCATGCCCGAGACGAACGCGGTTGGCATCAATGCCGCGACGACCGTGAACGTGGCGAGAATGGTCGGGTTGCCGACCTCTCGCACGGACTCGAGCGTGACGCGGACCAAGTCCTTCTCGCCGGTGCGTTCCTGGTAGTGGCGGTGGATGTTCTCGACGATGACGATCGCGTCGTCTACGAGAATCCCGATCGCGAAGATCATCGCCGACAGCGTGATGCGATTCAGCGTGAAGCCCGTCATCTTGTAGACGAAGGGGACGATCGCGAGCGTTACTGGAATTACGATCGCCACGATGATGGCTTCTCGCCGGCCGAGCGCCACGGCGATGAGGATGACGACGACGAGCGTCGCGATGGCCATGTGCTCGATCAGCGTGACCACCCGGTGCGTCGCGGTTCGTCCCGCGTCGCGCGTGACACTCAGATGGACATCTCGCGGCAGGAGCTCGGGCCCGAGGCGGTCGAGCAGGCCCCGTGCCCGCTCCGTGAGGGCCGCCGCGTCGACGCCGCGGACCTTGTGAACCGCCAAGGTCACGGCGGCATGCGACGACCAGCCGTCGCCGCGCTGCAGGTGTGACACGTAACTCCGTGGCTCGGCCACGCCGTCGCGCACGGTTGCGATGTCCCTGAGGTAGACCGGCCCGCCCGTCGTGGCTCCGATGACCAGCGCCTCGACGTCTTGGGCCGACGAGAGGAGCGCGCCGGTCTCGACGCGGAAACTGCCGCCTGGGCCAGCCAGCTCGCCCGCCGGGAGGCGAACGTTGGCTGCCTGGACGGCTTGGACCACCCGGTCCGCGGCCAGGCCCCGTTCCGCGAGCCTGCTCGCGTCGAGCTCGACGACGATTTCCCGTCGAGAACCTCCCGTGAGCTGCACGCGGGACACCCCGGGGAGCCCCTCAAGCTCGGTGGCGAGCTCGGCGGCCAACCTGCGAACCAGGACGGCATCGTCCGTCTCGTGCCAGAGCGTGACAGCCAGCACCGGAACGTCGTCGATGCCCCTTGGCACCACCAACGGCGCCGGGACTCCCGCGGGGAGTGAGTCCCTGTTCGCGTTCAGGCGTTCGTAGAGCTGGCTCAACGCTTGATCGCGTTCGATGCCTTCCCGGAACTGCACGACGAACAAGGCGCCGTCGTCAGTGGCCGAGCTGATGACATTCTCGACCGTGGGGATCTCCAGGATCCACGCCGCCACCGGACGAGCGATTCGCTCGTCCACGTCCGTCGTGCCGCGGCCGGGGAACGCGACGAACACATCGGCCACGGTGATGCTGACCGACGGGTCCTCCTCCCTGGCCGTGGTGTACGTCGCAAGGATCCCGAGAGCGAGCGACACGAGGATGATGAGCGGCGTCAGCTTCGAGCGAATGAACATGCTCGCGACGCGGCCCGAGAAGCCCATGGCCTGCCGCTCGTCGCTCATCGAGTCACCGCCGTCACGCGACGCCCATCGGACAAGCACTGGGCATCGGGTGCCACGGCGACCTGCTCACCCACCCGAAGGCCGGACAACACGCGCACCGTGTCACCCCGGTCTTCGGCGATCACGACCCAACGCAGCCTCGCCTCCGATTGCTCGTTCACAACGAAGACCCCCGTGAGCTGTCCCCGCTCGAACAGCGCGGGTCTCGGGATCCTCACCGCGGAGACTTCCTGACCACTGCCCTCGAGAGGGATCGCGACGGTCGCGAGCATGCCCGCTTGGTAGGTGTGGCTCGGGTTCTCCAGCACGAGCTGCAGTCGCAGCCCGGCGGCACGAATGTCTCCGGACGGGATGACCCCCTCCACCTTCCCTGAGACGTGGGCTCCGGCGATCTCGACCGACAGCTCTTGGCCCGGTGTCACGCGCCTCGCCAGGTCGGTGCCGATGGGCGCGACGACCCGCAGCCGCGTGTCGTCCTCGATGACGGCGATGGGCTGACCGGGGCCGACGAGGTCTCCGACCTCGACCAACCTGCGGACGACCACGCCGGCGAACGGCGCGGCGACCCGCGCGTAGGAGAGGTTGACGTCGAGCTCGTCGATGGCGGCGCCTGTAATCGTCGCGGCGGCGGTGGCCTGCGTGAACGCGCCCTCTGCTTGTTCGAGCTGCGTCCCCGGGATGGCGCCCGACGCGTGGAGCGATCGCATGCGCTCCAGGTTCGTGCGGGCGAGGTCGAGAGCCGAGCGTGTCGCATCGCGGCCGGCGACGGCCTGCGCTCGTCGTGCGCTCAAGTCTCGGGTGTCGAGCCGCACCAACACCTGCCCCTGCCGCACTCGCTCGCCCTCGCGGAACGTGGCCTCGGTGACCCTCGCCATCAGGCGCGCGGACGGGCTCGATCTGCGCAGCGGCTCCGTGACTCCGACGACCGCGATCGAGCGTACGGTCGGGTCCGGCGTCACTCGTTCAACCTGGGCCGAGCAAGGGGGGAGGTCCGCACGGGTTGAGCTCGATGAAGAGCCATGCTCGCGGCAGCCGCTCGCCAGGCCCAGGACGAGGACCATTCCAAGATAGGCGGCGGCGCCGCCACGCGGCGACGCTACACAGCGCGATCGATTCATCGGGCCCCTCCTGCGATCACAACGGGATCCAGCCCCCGGGTGCGTCGCGACCGAACCTGGGCTCGCAGAACCCCGTACTCGGCGCTGGCTTCACGCACTCGCGTCGCCTGCAGCAGCGCTTGAGCGTCGAGCACATCGGTGCTCGTCGCCGCCTGCTGCGCAAAGCGCCGCTCTACGATCTCGAGATTTTGCTCGGCCTGCGTCACCGTGGTGTGCGCGACGCGGAGCTGCGCCGTCACGGTGTCGAGCTCGATTTCGGCCTGCATGGCCTCCAGCCGCAGGCCCTCCTCAGCTCGGGTTTCTGCCGCCTCAACCTGGCGCGTCCGGGCCCGCGCCGCGTCGATGGCGTAGTAGCTGCTCCCCCATTCCCAGATGTTCCAGCTGAGCTGAGCTCCGACGAGCCAGGCGTTTTGCGGTTGGAAGTAGACCCCCTCGACGTGCTCCATCCTGAAGATCGCGTTGACCTCGGGCAGCATCTGCGAGGTCGCAACACGCACTCCGGCGCGAGCCTGTTCGACGCGTGCTCTGACCGCGGCGAGCTCGGGCCTGTCCTCCGAACCAGCAGGAGGAGCACCACTCCTCGCTGTCGTTGCGGCGACGCTCGGAGCTGGCAGCTCCGCGGGCCACACCTCGTCATTGGCGGGCAAGCCGATCTGAAACGCGAGGTTCGCCCGCGCGAGCCTCGCACCGCCCACCGCTTGAAGCTGACGCGCGCGCGCCTCGGCGAGGCGCACCTCGGCTGCGAGCACGTCATTGCGGGCGATGAGCTCTCCATCGAGGAAGCGCCGAGCACGTTCCACATGGGCCTCGATGGTTCGGACCTGATCCGCTGCGAGCGCCGTCATTTGTTCGGCCTCGAGTGCCTGCAGGTACGCGTCGGCAACGGCCACGACGACGTCGTGTCGGGTGGCGCGCTGCTGGTGATGGGCGGCGTCCTCGCCGAGTGATTGCGCCCGGTGACCTTCGTAGACCGTCCAGAGGCCGGTCAGGGGCTGCACCACCGTTGCGGAGACCTGCGCCGTGGTGGCGTCACGCACGGAGATCGGCGGCACGTTCAATGGCCCCAGTGGAGCGGGGACCGGGATGTCGATCGGCAGCGCAAAGGGCGAGTTCCAGCGCAGCACGTTGGCCTCGACGCGGACGACCGGTCCAAACCGCCCACGCGCACTACGCCTCAGCGCCGTCGCCTCCGCGCTCGCTGCGGCAGCGCCCTCGATGCTGGGACTGTGGGCCAAGGCGAGCCGAACGCACTCCGCGAGCGTCCGGCGGTTCCGAGCCGCGGGCTCTCCGTCTGCGCCCACAGTGACGGTGCCCTCTTGCGCGTGTGCGGAAGCAACCAGGAGCAACACCGTGACGAGCGAAACAGGACCGCTGGTGCGGCTCACGGCTGGTGCTCCGAGCGGAGGCCGCAGAGGAGCATGTCGAGCAGGATGGGCACGTAGTCCTGCAGGGCGACGGGTAGTTGTCCGCGGATCCAGCGGAAGACGGTGGCGCTGAGCGCGCCGCTCACCAGATAGGCGGTGTTCCAGGTATCGAGAGGTCGCAGCGCCCCATCGCCGACTCCTTCCTCGAGGAGCGCTCGAAACGCAGCCACCCAGCGGTCGTAGGCATCCCCGACCGGGTCCGCTGTGCCTGCCAGCTGCCAATCCATCGAGGCCCGGTCCGATGCGAAAGTGATGAAGAACTCACGGTGTGCTTCGATGGTCGACAGCTGGCGGCGCACCAACCACTCCAGCCGTTGGCAAAAGGGCAGCGTGGGCAGGAGCGGGTCGCTGAACGGGGCGAGGACCACCTCCGCGATGTTGTTCACCAGCGCCCGGTAGAGCTCTTCCTTTCCCTCGAAGTAGCGGTAGAGCGAGCTAGGAGACATCCCTGCCTCACGGGCTACGTCGTCGACGCTCGTGCCGTGAAACCCCTTCTTGGCGAAGGCCCGCGCGGCCGACTCGAGAATCTCTGCCCGCGCTCTGGCGTAGCGCCGTTCTTGGGTCGGGTTGCTCATGGCGATCTCCGCGGCAGAATAGCTGCTCCTGTGTAGAGAACGATCGTTCTCTTGTCAACCAAGACCGTTCTCT
Organism: uncultured Polyangiaceae bacterium; assembly: GCA_938004785.1. Lineage (GTDB taxonomy): Bacteria > Myxococcota_A > Polyangia > Polyangiales > Polyangiaceae > CALKVW01. The sequence goes on along the minus strand of CALKVW010000062.1, from coordinate 2,766 downwards.
ACGCGCGCGACGGGCTGCACTGCACCGCTAATGAACAGGCGCGTCCCGCTGAAGACCGCGCGCGTTCGTGTCAGCCACTCGCGTCTTCGGCAGCGCCATCCTCCGCTCGGCCTCGGCTGCGGCGTCGTAGAAGCTCTCGGCCTGGAAGATCGAGATCAGACGTCGGCGGCGAGCTTGTGCAGGGCGGCCTTCACGACGCGGTAGCTGGCGCCCTTGGGGAAGCGGAGCGCGATCTGCGGCTCGGGGCTCCCGAAGCGGCTCTCGCCCTGGCTCACCGTCTTCGTCGTCTGCGTGTTCTGGCTCGTGGTCCGCATCGTCGTCCTCGCGTTCTGCAGGGCGGCTCACCGCCCGTTGCGAGGGACATACAGGCTTCGGTTCGCGTCCCTAGCAAGGCCAAGAACGTCGGTTTCCGATGTCTTTTCGAGCGGTTGGAATATCCGCGAAGTTCCGCGCCCTTCGGGCCGCCCGGCCGACGGAGGCCAACGGCCTACATCCGCCGCGTGAGCCCGGTCCGGAGCATCTCGGCGACGAGCGACGCGGCCAGCTCCTCGTCGTTCTCGCCCTTCACGGCGAGCTCGACCTCCTCGAACTTGCGCGCGTTGGCCACCACCCACTCGATGTACTTCGGCACCGTGAAGTCCTCGACGCCGAACGCGATGTCCTGCATCGCCTTCACGATCTGCAGGGCGGTGCCTTGGAACACGCGCCCGTCTCTCATGACGATCTTCATGCTCTCCACTCCTTCCGGCGCGCTCGCCAGCTGCCCGAGTCGATGACGGGGCGACCTTCGACCTGCTCGGGCGCGAGGAGGTAGGTCTCGACGGCGGCGCCGTCCTCGAGGGCGATGCGCGTGCGCCGGTAGAAGCGCGGGTGCCCTTCGAGCCGGTCGAGCGCGGCGAGCGTCGCCGCGTCGACCTCATACACCTCGCCGGCCACCGCGTGCTCGCCACCGCGCACGAGCCCGGGGAACGCGCCGAGGTCGCGCAGCTCGAACGCCGGCTTGGTCCTCGCCTCCGCGACGAGCCGGGCGCCCGTGAGGACTCGGTGGTTCGGCTCGCCCGCGAGGAGCGTCCCGTAGACGAAGACGCGCGTGGGCGCGCCACGCTGGCCCTTGGGCGCGTTCATGGCTCCACCCCCGCTGCGGTGGCCAGGGGCGCGACGTCGAAGCCCAGGCGGGCGTACGCGCGCCACAGGACGCGGAAGTAGCCGGGCTGCGGCGCCCAGGGCTCGAACCCGTCCTCGGGCTGCAGGTACGTCGTCGCGCGGCGGCGTTGTCCGTGCTCGTCGAGCACCAGCTTCACGACGCGCTCGTAGGCGAACGGGTGGCCCTCGAAGCGATCGAGCGCGCGAAGGTCCGCGTCGTCGAGGCGGTAGAGGAGCCCCTCGACGCGCGCGCCGCGGGCCCGCACGACGCTCGCGACCGCCCCGTCCCAGCGGTGGCTGAAGCCGCCGAAGGCGAGCGCGTAGTTGGGCAGCACTGCGCGCGCCACGGGCTGCGCGCTCGCGCACCGCGAGCGCATCTGCTCGTCGTCGAGGTTCGAGCCGTACGCGAAGTAGAGCACCTGTCCCATCTTCTCATCTCGCCGCGGGCCGAGGCCCGCCGTAGTCATCCATCGCTTCCGTTCGCGGGCGAGTCCAGGGCCGGCGTGCTGGCCGGCCCCGCGCCCCTCACGCTGCTGCTCGGGCATCGCCCACCTCCTCGCTCGCCGGGGCGTTCGCGGCCGGGCGGCGGTCGCGGCGCTCGCCCTTCCAGGCCGCCGAGCCCCCGAGCTTCTTGGTGAGGTGCAGGCGCGCGGTCTTGAACTCGTCGCCGATGAGCCCGAGGTGCAGGAGCACCACCCGGAAGTCGTACTTGGCGGTCGCCGGGTTGAACTCGCGGCGCTTGCTCGACGCGGCCTTCGAGCCGAGGGCCTTCGCCGCCATCGCGAGCGCCAGCTGCACGTAGGCCTTCACCTCGCCCGCGTGCAGCGTGCCGTTGAAGTAGCGCAGCTCGATCGTGCCCCGGAAGAAGAGGCTGTTGAGATTGAGCCCGTGGTAGCGCGTCTGGTCGTAGCGCTGCGGGCTCGTGTTCCGGTACCCGTACCAGGCGTCGCTCACCTCCTGCATCGTCTTCGGGCGCCGCGCTTCGAGGCGCTGGATGAAGCTCGCGTCGATCGGGCGGCAGTAGCGGCTCAGGCGCGTCTCGCTGACCCCGAGCGCGTGCTCGAGGAGGCGCTCCTGCTTGTGCACCAGCTTCACCAGGTTCGTGACGCTCTTGGCGTCGAAGCGGCTGCCGTCGATGTGGATGTGGATGCCCGTCGAGGGGTCGGCCTTCGCGCCCGCGGTGCGCACCGCCCGGACGACGTTCTGCAGCTCGTCGATGTCGTCGTAGCCGAGGACCGGCGAGACGATCTCGCCGCTGTTCTCGCCGCCGCTCAGCGAGCCGTCCGGGACCACCTGCCAGCGGCGCCCGCGCGCGTCGGTGATGCGCCAGCTGCGGTACTCGTCGGCGACCGTGCCCCCGACCACGCTGTGGATGGCGCGGGCGAGCTTCTCGCGGCTCAGGCCCACCGTCTCGATCTCGATCCCGAATCGCAGCGTCTTCATCGTCGTCGTCCTCGCGTTTCGCGCGGGGCCCAGTGCCCGTCGCGTGAGGACATACAGGCTTCCGTTCGCGCCCCTAGCAAGGCCGAACACGTTGATTTCTCATGTGTTTTCAAGCGCTTGGAATAACCGCGAGGTTCCGCGGACATGGGGCGTCGGAGGCGGTTGTAGGCCTGCCGCCGC